>CALEYY010000288.1 GCA_937928295.1 uncultured Moraxellaceae bacterium | reverse complement strand
GGCGCTGTATGCGGCCTGGTTCAAGGTGCAGCGGCAGGCACAGCCGTAAGCTGCAGCTCCATGGCGACATAATGGCTGAGCATGTCCGACAGCCCCTGCACCAGCTCATCGATGCTGATCAGGGGTGAGGGCTCGCTCAGATGGCGCAGGATCACGAAGATGCTGCCATTGACGAAGATGTAGCTCATCGTCGCCAGCCGCCGCATCCGCATCAGTTCCGGATGGTGCATGACATAGTGCACGATCATCTCCTGCAGCACCCGCGTCACCGGCTCCAGGCCGATCTTCATCTCCAGATTCATGGCGCTCTGCGCATACTTCAGATAGCGCGAATCGTGCTCACTCAAGAACGCCTGCAAGCGGCCGATGATCGTGGTGACGGCACCATTGATGTCCTGTGTGACGATGATCGCCGCCAGTGGCTGCAGCATCGCCACCAGATCCGCCACGAAGCGGTCGTGCATGGCGGCGTAGATGGCCTCCTTGTTCTCGAAATACTCGTAGAGCGAGCCCACGCCGATGCCGGCAATGTCGGCGATATGGCGCGTGGTTGTGCCCGCCAGACCGTGGCGGGCGAGGCTGATGAAGCCGGATTCGATGATGGCATCCACCGTGGCGATGGCGCGTTGCTGGCGAGGGGCACGGGGCATGAGCAGTATCCGAGTTGAATCCGAACAGTAGTTCGGAATAATTTCTCATGGTCGGTTGTGCCAGTCAACAATGTAATCATCACGCCGCTTGGAGAATCATCATGTCTGCAACTGTTCAAGCCACCACCCGCCTGCTCAGCGGTGCTCAGGTCGGCATTCCGCCGCGTCACATGAACTTCAGCTTTCCATCTGACGCGGATCGCTACTTCTTCTTTAATCAGAACCCGCTTGCCAGCCTGATGTTTGTGGTCTTCTCCGGCATTTTTCCGCCCGGCGAGCGCTTCTTCGTGGAATCGGTGCGTCACTTCCGCAACCAGATCAGCGATCCCACACTGAAAGCCCAGGTCGCCGGCTTCATCGGCCAGGAAGCCTTGCATGGTCGCGAGCATGACCGTCTCAACAGCTTTTTTGCCGAGCGCAAGCTGGCCGTGGACATCCCCGAGCGCTATGTGAAGTGGGGTCTGCGCCAGCTCGAGAACTTCTCGCCACGCCTGCAGCTGGCCTGCACCACCATGATGGAGCACTTCACCGCGCATCTCGCCGAGCAATGGCTGACCCACGAGGAGTTCCGCAACAGTTCGGACGGCGAGATGCTCAAGCTCTGGTACTGGCACGCGCTGGAAGAGCTGGAGCACAAGTCGGTCGCTTACGATGTGTTTGAGCAGATCGGTGGCACGGTGGCGGAGCGGCGGATCGCGCTGGGCCTGATCATTGCGCTCATGGCACCGCCGATTATTGCCAGCTGGGGCGTGTTGCTGGTGAAGGAAGGCCAGCTGCTTAATGTGCGCGAGAATGCCCGTGGCCTGCGTGCGCTGTTCGGTAAGCGCGGTTTCATTTCTGGCATCCTCAAGCATATGCCGGCGTATCTGAAGCCGGGCTTTCACCCGTCCCAGCAGCAGACTCAAGCGCTGGAGAGTCAGTGGCGCGAGAAGCTGTTTGGCCAGTATGGCGAGCTGCTGGAAGAGTTTGGCAATCGCGAGGCGCTGGCCTGCGCCTGAGTCACCTCAGATACTTCGCCCCTAACCCCACCAGCAGGCAGGCCAGTGCCACCAGATCAGCGATATACACGCGCTGTATCTGCGCATTACTGCCTGCCGTGCTGCGCACCAATCCCAGAAACGACAGCACGCTGACAAAACCCGCAATGAACGCCAGCTCATGCAGTGCCGGCGTAAAGGCTGCATAAATCAGAAACGCGCCCAGTAAGCCAAACAACACGGCGCGATGGCGCATGAGAATGGCCAGATTCGGATCGCTGAACGAGCGCCCGTAAAGCGCCGTCAGCCGTGCGCTGCCGAGCACGCCGGTAACCGGCAGCACATGAATGATGCCCACGATGATGAACATGGCCGTGATCAGGTGATTCATGGAAGCCTCGTATCGGTCAGACTGAGTTCTATCATGCCTGCCAATGTCGTTCGGGGGGAGTGGCAAATTACTGTCTTTAATGACAGTATTGCTGGCAAGCCCACTCGCCGAGCTGCCCGCATGATCGAGCCCTCGTCATCGCCCCTGCGACGAATCGCCCATCTCGACATGGATGCCTTCTATGCGTCAGTCGAGCTGTTGCGCTATCCGCAGCTGCGCGGCCTGCCGGTGGTCATCGGTGGCGCGCGCCGCCCGGCGGATGCTGTGCTGCTGCAGCAGTATGGGCAGCAGACACTGGCCGACATCCCGCCCGATGCTTTTCCCCGGCTCGGCGACTATGTTGGGCGCGGTGTCATCACCACCGCCACCTATGCTGCGCGGGCTTTCGGCATAGGCTCAGCGATGGGCCTGATGAAGGCTGCGAAGCAGTGCCCGCAAGCGATTCTGCTGCCGGTCGATTTCGATCAATATCGGCGCTATTCGCGGCTGTTCAAGGCTGAAATCGTCAACATTGCCCCAGTCATGGAAGATCGCGGTGTGGATGAAGTTTATATCGACCTGACTGATGTGCCCGGCGGCCAGGAGGCGGGCGGGCGCGT
>CALEYY010000287.1 GCA_937928295.1 uncultured Moraxellaceae bacterium | reverse complement strand
TACGGTCGAGACTATTGGCTTCGGCTATGGCTGGAATGCCGGCTATTTTTATCAGTTCAGTGATGACACGCGTCTCGGCATTTCGTATCGCTCCAAGTCCGATGTGCGCATGAATGGCGAACTCGATTGGGACTTTTCGGATGCGCGTACCTCGGCGCTGGGTAATGCCGTGATCGGCAACTTGGAGAGCTTCTTGGTGCAGAACTATCGGCCAGACACCGATGCTCGGCTGATCTTCACGGTTCCCGCCAAGTTCAATGTCGGCTTCTTCAGCGCGCTAAGCAGCAAGGTCGACTGGATGCTGAATTACACCTTCAACCAGACTTCGGTGGTGAAAAATCTGAAGGTGGATTTGCCGAACCAGAGTGCCAGTGTCAAAGCTGAGCAAGGGGGAGTCGTGCTGGCCCAGCACTGGCGTGACTCCTTCACGCTGGCCACGGGCATTAACTATCACTGGGATGACAAGCTGGTGCTGCGCACCGGGCTGCAGTTTGATCAGACGCCGGTGCCATCGGCAAAGTATCGACATCCGGCGCTGGCAGACAATGATCGCTGGATGCTGTCATTCGGTCTGGGCTATCAGCTCAATCGCAACACAAGCATCGATCTGGCCTACAGCTATCTGCACATCATGCCGTCGCAGTCGAACAATCACGACCCCTGCTCGGGCGTGTATTTCGAAGGATCGACCACACAAAGCCCGAGTGAGTGCACCTCCAACGGCGGCACTTTCCGCGCACGCTATGACGATACCCATGCACATATTTTGGGTGCCCAGCTCAATCAGAAGTTCTGAGCGCGATCGGCTATTGAGTAAAGGAGCAGGGATATGACCATCGCGATGAAGCCGTTCGATGCTGGTTGGATTTATGCCGAAAAGCCCGATGCCCCGGCGCATTTCGGCCCACTCATCATTTTGTCGTTGCCGGAGGATGCCCCCGTATCCTTCGTGTGTGATCTGGTCGAGCAATGGCGGCAGTGCCGTCATGTCGAGGCGCCGTTTAACTACCGACTGCGGCGTGGCCTGTGGCCATCCTGGCAAGTGCTGGCGGACGAAGACATTGATCTGGAGTACCACCTTCGTCACTCAGCCTTGCCGGCACCTGGCGGCGAGCGCGAGCTGGGCACGCTGATCTCTCGGTTGCAGTCGCATGCGCTGGATTGGCAGCGGCCGCTGTGGGAGTGCCATGTCATTGAAGGCCTGGAGAATCGGCGTTTTGCCATCTATCTCAAGCTGCATCACGGCCAGCTCGATGGCATGGGCGCGGCCAAGTTGATCTCGCGGGTGTTCAGTGCAGACCCGGCGGCTCGTGGTGGCATGCCACCGTGGAGTGTCGGGATGCGTGCTGCCGGGCCACGGCCTGTGCGTCAGCGCATCAGTGGGTGGATGCGATTGATGGCACTGGTGCAGGCATGGCGTGCCTTGTCGCGGCTGAAGCGCGATGCTCGCTCGGGGCGTGAGCCAGCGCTGGCGGCCCCTTTTCAGGCACCGAAAACGCTGTTTAACGAGCGCATCAGTGCTCAGCGTCGGTTCGCCACGCAACGCTATCCGCTGGAGCGCTTGAAGCGCATCGCGAAGGCAGGCGAGGTGACCTTGAATGATGTTTTTCTGGCCAGCAGCGGCGGTGCTTTACGGCGCTATCTAAGTGAGCTGAATGCATTGCCAGCGAGGACTTTGATCGGGCAGGTGCCGGTGAATCTGCGTCCGGCGGGCGATGCCAGTGTTGGTAACGCCATCGCGTTTATCTATGCCCGGCTGCACTCGGATTTGGCCGATCCCATCGCGCGCTTGCGAGCGGTGCATGCCTCGATGGAGGCCGGCAAGGCTCGTCACGAAGCCTTGCCGGCAGCGGCGGTCGAGGGCTTCACCATGCTCCTGCTCGGCCCCTACATGCTGCAGATCATCCTGGGGCTGGGCGGGCGCGTTGCGCCGGCAGCAAACCTGGTGATCTCCAATCTTACCGGCCCGCGCCAGCGCCTCTATTTCAATGGAGCTCGTGTTGATCACCTTTATGGTCCGTCCGTGCTGTTTCACGGGCAGGCGTTGAACATCACCATGTCTAGCTATGTGGATGAAATCAATATTGGCTATACCGGCTGCCGGGCATCGTTGCCGAGCATGCAGCGCCTGGCGGTATACACCGGCGAGGCGCTGGATGAGCTGGAGTCAGCGCTGGGCCTTGCGGACAAAGCCATCCCAATCTCAATGGTCTCGACACGACTTCCACAGGAGCATGCTTCATGAGTACACCTGCACGCTTGCGTTACCCTGGTGCCCATGTCTTTGAGCATGGCTCTAAGCCTGCCGTGATCATCGCCGAGACGGGCGAGGTCATGACTTATGCCGAGCTCGATGCCTATGCCAATCGTTTGGCGCACGGGCTTCGCGCCCTGGGTCTGCAGCCGGGCGATCATGTTGCTTACTGTGTCGATAACTGCCTGCACTGTCCCGCGCTGCAATGGGGAGCGCACTACGCGGGGCTCTATTACACCTTCATCAGTACCCGGCTGCTGCCTGCTGAAACCTTGCATATCGTCCAAGACTGCGGTGCCTAGGTGGTTGTGATTGGCGATGGCATTTCTGCCGGCGTCGTGGCCGCGCTGCGTGAGCAGGCGGGTGCCCGACTGCAGTTCACGCTGGGTGCGCCAGTGCCGGGATTTGCCAATTTGGCACAAGCCTTGGCGGCATTTCCCACGACGCCACTGGCCGGTGCGGTGGAAGGCAGTGACATGTTGTATTCCTCTGGCACATCCGGCTTTCCCAAGGGCATCAAGCCGGCATTGACGGGTCTGCCGCTGGGCACGACAGCGCTGAACGCGGACTTCATGGCGCGTGGCTTTGGCGTCAGCGCCAGCAGCGTGTACTTGTCGCCGACACCGTACTATCACGCGGCACCGCTGAAGTGGGTGTTTGGCGTGTTGACCTTGGGCGGTACCGCTGTGCTGGCGCAGCGCTTTGATGCCGAAGGCATGCTCAGGGCCATCGAGCGTTACCGTGTTACGCATACGCAGAGTGTGCCAACGATGTTTCACCGGCTGCTATCGCTGCCTGTTCCGGTGGAACGGCACGACGTTCTCGTCGCAGACCCAGCCCGCCGGCGCAAACCGCTACACCGTGAGCGGCGCACCGGGGAGCGCGGATCGCCTCGATCTGCGTCGGCGCCCTCGACCTGGCGGCCACGGGACTGCTGGACGGACTGCGCGCCACCACGCACTGGCGCGCCGCGGGCCTGCTCCTGGCGGCACTGGCCGCGGCTGGCGGCTGGCTGCTGTGGCG
>CALEYY010000286.1 GCA_937928295.1 uncultured Moraxellaceae bacterium | reverse complement strand
CAGCAAGGTGCCCATGTTGTACATCTGGCCGTGGCAGGCGCCGGCGTTGCCGCCGCAGCGGTTGACCTCTTCCATCACCACCGAGGCTTCGGCCAGACCCAGGCCGGCACCGCCGTACTCCTGCGGAATCATCACCGCCAGCCAGCCGGCCCTGGTCAGCGCGTCAACACACGCCTCGGGGTAAGCACGGGCATCGTCAATCTTGCGAAAATACTCGTCGGGGAAGCGTTTGAAAAGATCGCGCAGCGCGGCACGCAACTCGGGGTAACGTTCTTGGTTCATCATTTTCAGTCTCTAAAAGTTCCCCGCCGAGCCGCGCAGGACAAAGGTTACCGGTTAGCGGAATTTGCTGAAGTCGGGCTTGCGTTTTTCAAGAAAGGCGCTGGCCCCTTCCTGCTGCTCGCCGGTACTGAAATAGTTGGGTGCCACTTCCTGGATCAGGTCGTTCATGTCCTTGCCCATGATCGGCGCCATGTGGTGGTAGAACGAACGCTTGACAATCTTCAGGCAGGTCGGCGACAGCGACAGCAATTCGTCGCAATACTTCTGCACCTCCGCGTCGAGCTGGGCCATCGGCACCACCGAATTGGCCAGACCCCAGTCGAACGCCTGCTTCGCGCTGTAGCGGCGGCACAGCATCCACAACTCGCGCGCCCGCTTGTGGCCAAGCACATTGGCCGCGTGCGAGACGATGTAGCCGCCCGCCGGTGAGCCGACGCGTGGCCCGTTCTGACCAAAGATCGCGTGCTCGGCGGCAATCGTGAAGTCACAAAAGTAGGCAATGTGGTGACCGGCGCCAATGGCATAGCCGTTGACACGCGCGATCACCGGCTTGGGGCATTCGGCGATCTGCCGATTGAAGTTGAACTCCAGGTCCTGCAGGCCGCTCTTGCCGCCTTCGCCCTTTTCCCAGTTGACATCACCGCCGACGCAAAAGGCGCGCTCGCCAGTACCGGTCAGCACGATCACGCCGACCTTCGGATCGTTGCCGGCCTGGGCCAGCAGTCGCTCCATGTCCTTGATCGTGTCACCGGTGAAGGCATTGAGCGTCTTGGGCCGGTTGATGGTGATGGTGGCGACGAAATTCTTGACTTCGTAAATGACTTCTTGGTCCGACATGCCTGACTCTCCTATTAAAGTTTGGGGATCTACTGATGACGATGGTTCAATTCGTGCGCTATTCGTGTGCTATCACGCAGTCTTTCACGAGTTGATCCACTTCGTCCGGGCTGTAACCCAGCTCGCCGAGAATGTCCCGACTGTGTTCGCCCAGCTTGGGCGGTGGCGGCATGGCGTCGGGCCGGCGCATGCCCGCAGCGAGTTGCGCCGGAAAGGGGATCAGCGGCAGGCCGGGCATCGCCGGATGTTCAAAGAAGCGACCGGCCAGCACCGGGTCGGCCATGGCCTCGGACACCGTGTTCACCGGACCACAGGGAATATCGGCGGCCTCGAAGGCTGCCACCCAGGTGGCCGCCGGACGGGTGATGAAAATCGCCTCCAGTTCAGCCAGCAGCGCCGGCCGGTTGGCAATGCGCACGGCGTTGCGCTGGTAACGCGGATCGGTAAGCCACTCCAGCCGCTCGATGACGGCGCAAAACCGCTTGAACGCACCTTCGTTCACCACCGACACGCTGAACCAGGCACCGTCGGAGCCTCGAAAGTGACGGCTCGGCACAGCAATCGGCAGGTTCACCGCACGAACCGGCTCGCGCTGCTCAACCGCATATTCACCCACCTTGCTCGCCATGAAATTGAACATGGTGTCCGCCAGTGACAACTCCACGCGCTGCCCCTGGCCGGTCTGCTGCCAATGCATCACTGCGGCCAGCACGCCCAGCGCGCCGCACATGCCGGAGGCCACATCGATGATCGGCAAGCCGATACGAACCGGTGGATTGCCCTCTTCCCCACTGGCGTAGAAGGCCCCCGTCATGCCCTGCACCACGCTGTCGACCGAGGGTCTGAGCCGGTAGTCGCCCTGCTCACCAAAGGCGCTGACCATGTAGTACACCATCGCCGGGTTGATGCGCCGCACCGCGTCGTAGGTCAGCGCATGAGCCTCGGCAAAGTCGGGGCGAAAATTGTGCACCAGCACTTGGGCTTTTGAAATCAGCCGCTCCAGCACCGCGCGCCCGGCCGGGGTGCGTATGTCCAGCGCGATCGACTCCTTGCCCCGGTTGCAGGTCATGAAAGCGACGCTGGAGTCGCCATAAAACGGCGGGCCAAAATGCCGCCCCTCCTCGCCGGTGATAGCCTCGACCTTGATGACGCGCGCGCCCAGGTCGGCCAGCACCATGGCCGCGTAAGGCCCGGCAATCAAGCGGGACAGATCGATGACGGTGATGCCACTCAGAATGCCTTGCACGGCGCCGCCCTTTTTTACTTGCTGGCGCGCGAGCGGGTGCGGAAGGCCGCAATGCCGGCGCGATGCTCGGGCGTGTCTTCGAGCACCGCCATGTGCGAGGACACCATGTCCAGGTGCGTGGCGAGCGCCATGGTCTGGCTTTGGTAGACGGCGCGGCGAAAGAAGCGCACCGCCTGCTGCGGCTTGGCGGCAATGGTGCGCGCCATATCGTAGGTGGCGGTCATCAGTTCGGCATCGGGCACCACGCGATTGACCATGCCAATGCGCTCGGCCTCTTCCGCCCCCACCACGCGACCGGTCCAGAACAGCTCAAGCGCGCGCGCAGTGCCTATCAGTCGCGGCAAGTACCAGGCACCGGCATCACCGGCCATCAGCCCGATGTTGATATAACTCTCGGCCAGCGTGGCCGAGCTGGCCATCAAGCGGATATCGCACATCAAAGCCATGTCGCAGCCAGCGCCGCGCGCCGCGCCATTGACGGCGGCAATGATCGGCTTTTCCATCCGCTCCAGCGTGAGCGCAATGCGATGCACATGCCGATAAAGAAAATCCTTGCGCCCCATGCTGTCGAGTTCGCTGAACTTGGCCATCTCCTCGAAGTTGCCACCGGCACAAAAAGCACGACCGGCACCGGTGACGACGATGACCTTGACGCGCTCATCGGCCTCGGCCTGCTCAAGCGCCGCGCGCCAGGCATCAACCATCTCAAGATCGAAGGCGTTGAGCTGCTCCGGCCGGTTCAGCGTCAGGGTGCCGATGCCGTCGGCATCAACCGCAAACAGAATTGGGGGTTCGACGGACATGGAATCTTCCTTGGAGTGAAGTGGATGGGAAACAAGAACAACCGTCTCTGCCTGTCGGGCACCGCCCGGCCTGGGCGTGCGCTACCCAAGCATATTAACAGAACGGTTGTTAGTTAGGAGTGGGGCGCAAGCTGGGCCAGCAATCATTGAGCAGGAGTGACGGGGATGGATCTACCCGGGCTGACCGCGACGACCGGCCCCAGGCACCCGCTACAGCGCGGCGATGAGTTCCGGCACGGCGCTAAACAGATCGGCCACCAGGCCATAGTCGGCAACCTGGAAGATCGGTGCTTCGGCGTCCTTGTTGATCGCCACGATGACCTTGCTGTCCTTCATGCCGGCCAGGTGCTGGATGGCGCCCGAGATGCCGACCGCCACGTACAACTGGGGTGCCACGATCTTGCCGGTCTGACCAACCTGGTAGTCGTTGGGCGCGTAGCCGGCATCGACGGCGGCGCGCGAGGCGCCGATCGCCGCTCCGAGCTTGTCGGCCAGCGGCTCCAGCACGGCATGAAACTTGTCGGCCGCGCCCAGGCCACGCCCACCGGACACGATGACCGATGCGGCGGTGAGTTCCGGCCGTTCCAGCTTCACGACCTCACGTCCGACCAATGTGGTCAACCCGAGATCGCCAGCCGCTGCCAGCGTCTCGACCACTGCCGTGCCGCCCGCACCCGCCGGGTCAAAGGCGGTGGTGCGAATGCTCAGCACCTTGATGGCATCCTTCGATTGCACGCGGG
>CALEYY010000285.1 GCA_937928295.1 uncultured Moraxellaceae bacterium | reverse complement strand
TGCCGCAAGATCGTTAGCGTAGGCACATCACTCACGCAGGGCTCAGCCCGGGATTTTGATCATGACATTACGATTGGGCGATACCGCCCCAGACTTCGTACAAGACTCCTCCGAAGGCCGCATCAGCTTCCACGACTGGCTGGGCGAGAGCTGGGGCGTACTGTTCTCGCATCCCGCCGATTTCACACCGGTATGCACCACCGAGCTGGGCCTGACCGCCAAGCTCAAAGACGAATTTGCCGCGCGCAATGTCAAGGCCATCGCGCTCTCGGTAGACCCGCTGGATTCACACCATGAATGGATCAAGGACATCAACGAGACGCAGCACACGGTGGTGAACTTCCCTATCCTGGCCGATGCCGATCGCAAGGTCAGTGAGCTCTACGACATGATCCACCCGAACGCGAACGCGACACTGACCGTGCGCTCGCTGTTCATTATCGATCCGGCGAAAAAGGTGCGGTTGATCATTACCTATCCGGCCAGTACCGGGCGCAACTTCAACGAGGTGCTGCGCGTCATCGACTCGCTGCAGCTCACCGAATACCACAAGGTGGCCACGCCAGGTAACTGGCAGGCGGGCGATGATGTGGTGATCGTGCCGTCACTGCAGGATCCGGAGGAGATTGCCCGGCGCTTCCCGAAAGGCCATACCGTGATCAAGCCTTACCTGCGCCTGACGCCGCAGCCCGATCGCAAATAACGCTCGCCCAGCAATACGCCGGTAGAAGCCGGACGCTGCCCGAACAGCAGCGTCCGTCAGCCGCGAATCCCGTTGATGTAGGCGGCGGTGAGCGCATCCACCGGGGCATCAAAGAGCTGCTGGCAAGCACCAAACTCGATGAGCTGGCCGACCTGATCCTGCGTCCAGAAAAACGCGGTGTAGTTCGCGATGCGCCGTGCCTGCGCCAAGTTATGCGTCACGATCACCACCGTATAACGCCCGCCCAAGCGCTGAATCAGATCCTCGACCACGCCCGACGACAGCGGGTCGAGCGCACTGCAAGGCTCGTCCATGAGCAGAATTTCCGGCTCCAGCACCAACGCCCGGGCAATGCACAGGCGCTGCTGCTGACCACCAGACAGGCCCAGCGCCGGCGCATCCAGCCGATCAGACACTTCCTGCCAGAGCCCGACATCGCGCAATGCCTGCTCGATGCGGCGGGCGCGATCGGCTTTGTCTTTGAAGCCATGCTCCTGCAGCGGCATGTCGAGGTTGCGGCGGATGGACAGCGGAAACGGATTCGGTCGCTGAAAGATCATGCCGATGCGCCGACGCAGCATCAGCACATCGGTCGTGGCGGCGAGCGTTTCCTCACCATCGAGCAGGATGCTGCCGCTCACGGCACAGCCCGGCACCATGTCTGCCAATCGGTTCAAGCTCGATAAAAAGCTGGTCTTGCCGCAGCCCGACGGCCCGATCAAGGCTGTGATGCAGCCGCGCTGAATCTCCAGCGAGACGCCACTGAGCACTGTTTTATCGCCATAGCGCACGCTCAAGTTGCGAATCGCCAGATGCGCCTGCGGCACGCAGCAGGCGGCCTCCTGCTTGAGGCCGGTGAGCGTGTAGCTGGGTGATGAATTGATCTTCATGCGAGGGTAATTCTCCGGGCAAGCCAGCGATCCGAAAGGGCGATGGCCAGGCCATTGACCACGAGCAGCAACGCCAGCAGCACCAGCGCGGAACCGTAGGCGGCCTTGTCGCCACCGGTCACATTCATCGATAAATCAAAGATATGCACGGCCAGCACGCGACCGGAATCCAGCCAAGATGTCGGCATGCGATCCACATAGCCGCTGGTGAACAGCAGCACCGCCGTTTCCGCCAGCGCACGGCCAATGCCCAGCATCAGGCCGGCCGTGAGCGCGGGCGCGGCCGCCGGCAACAGCAGGTAGCGCAACGCCGCCCACTTGGTCAGCCCCAACGCCGCAGCGCCCTGACGCCAATCCTCCGGCACCGCCGCCAGCCCCGCCTCGCTGGTGCGAATCAGGATCGGCAGCACCATGCAGGCCAGCGTCAGGCCGCCGGCGAGCAGGGAATAGCCTAGGCCCATCCACACACAGAAAAAGGCGCTGCCGAACAAGCCGTAAACGATGGACGGCACACCCGCCAGCACATCTAAACTAAAGCGAATGGCCGCTGCACTGCGGCTGTTGACGCGCGTGAACTCGCTGAGCCAGACCGCTGTCGCCAGCCCCAGCGGCACCGCAACGGCCAGCGTGATGGTCAGCACCGCCAGCGTCGACACCAGAATCGGGGCGATGCCGCCGCGCCGGCCCGAGCGCTCCGGCTCGGTGGTGAGAAAATCCCAGCTCAGGCGATCCAGCCCATGAATGGCCATGTCGGCCAATAGCCAAAGGAAAAACCCGGCGATGGCGGCGGCAGCCAGCCAAACCAGCAGCGCCAGCACTTGATCGCCCGCGCGCCGCCGACTCATGACACGCGACTCAATCATGGCGAGCCTCCACGCGCTGCCCGAGGCAGGCAATCGCAACGACCACCAGCGTCAGCAGCAGGCTGCTCACATACAGACTGGCGCGATGCGCATCGGCGGCATAGGCCATCTCCAGCGCGATATTGGCAGTGAGCACGCGCACGGAGTCGAAAATGCTGCCCGGAATCTGCACCACATTGCCCGCCACCATCAGCACCGCCATGGTTTCGCCGAGCGCACGCGTGGTCGCCAGCAAGACTCCGGCCAGAATGCCGCGACGCGCCGCCGGAATCGCAATCTTGAGCAAGATGGCCTGCGCCGACAGGCCCAGCGCCTGCCCGCCGCGCCAATAGCTGACCGGCACTACCCGCAGCGCCGCCTCGCTGGTCAGCGCGATCGTGGGCAGGATCATCACTGCCAGAATCAGCATGGCCGCGAGCAGGCTGGCACCGGGCGGCGCGACGCTGGCAATCAGCGGCACCAACACGGTCAGCCCCCACAGGCCGTAAACCACGGAGGGGATACCGGCAAGCAACATGAGCAGGCGACGAAACAGCGTCGCCAGACCGGCTGGCGCGAAGAAGCTGACGAAGAGCGCCGAAGCCAGGCCCATCGGTAGCGCCAGCAGCAGCGCGCCGGCTGTCGCCAGCAAAGTCGCCAGCAGCATGGGCCAGAGATTGAACTGGCCGGCGCTGGGGAACCAGCCAGCCGTGGTGAAAAAACGCAGCCAGTGGCCATCCACCAACGCCAGCCGAGATTCGCTGAGTAGGAAAAGGAAGATCAGCGCCAGCAAGGCCACGGCACTGCTGGCGATGAGCCAGAGTGACCGCGACAGCCAGGCTTCAGTGCGCGACGGGGACAAAGAACTGATCCTGAATCAGGTCATACACTTCGCGGCTTTGCACAAAATCAATAAAACGCTTGGGCAGCCCGGTCGCCGGCACACGCGTGACCAGATTCAACGGGCGCGACAGCGGAAAGCTGCGATTGCGCACATTCGCCACCGTCGCCGCCACGCCTTGAATCGGCAGCAACTTGATCGGCGTGCCGTCTTCCGCTTCGTATTCCGCCGTGCCGATAGACACATAGCCAATCGCGCCCGGATTGCCCGCCACGGTCTTGATGCCTTGCTGGTTATCGCCAATGACGACCTGCGCCTTCACATCCGGCGCCTTCAGCTTGAAGTAATGCAGAAACAGCTCCAGCGTCGAGCGCCCCTCCGCCTTGTTCACCACCGTGATGGGCAGGTCCTTGCCGCCCACCGCCTTCCAGTTGGTGATCTGCCCGGTATAAATGGCGATGATCTGCTCGTTGCTGAGCGCCTTCACCGGGTTGCTCTTGTGCAGAATCACGGTGACGCCATCCAGCGCCACCACATAGGCGGTGAGGTCGGCCTCTTCGGGCTTGAGTGCGCGCGACACCATACCGATGTCGGCCAAACCGCCACGCGCATCGGTGATGCCGCGCGATGAGCCGCCCGCCTGCACATCGACGCGAATACCGGCGTGGAGCTTCTCGAAGCGCTTGCCCAGATCCAGCGCCAACGGGGCGATGGTGCTGGAGCCGGTCAGCGTGAGCTTACCGGCATCGGCGGCGAATAGCGGAAATGACAAGCACAGCGAGAGCAGAGCAACGAAAAGACGCATGGAAGCAACCTTGGTTGTTATCAGACCAAGGATAGACGCAATAATCGGGGGGTTGTTACAACAGCGAATTAATCACCGACCAGCTGTCGCCATTCTTCCGGGCTCAAACCGGCGGCGCGTGCCAGCTTGGCAAAATCGCTCTGCATGCTTTTCTGCAATTTCTCTTTATGTAGGTTGAGCAAGGTCTTGGCTTCGGCCACAAGCGTCTCCAGCTCTTCCAAGGTCAGGTCGTCTAAATTCATCACGGATTAACGCGCACTCAATATTGAATAGCAGATAGTTTGAAACGCATTTTAAAACACGGCCCTCAGGCCAAATCAAGTATGGCACTCCGTGGCCATTTCACCAGCGACAATTCCCCGCTCGTCTGGCGAGCGCCGGCCTGTTTACGCGTTGTCCGCCAAGGCAGTCTTTTTAGCCTGCACGAATGCGTCTATACTGCGCCCAAACGTGGGATACACCTACGATCTCTCCGGTTTCTGAGTGAGGTTATCGTGAAAAAGATTGCAATGCTGATGGCTGCTGTGGGTTTTGTACTGGCAGCGCCCGTCATGGCCAAGACCACCCAAGAAATTTCTGATCGCCCCTTGGGTGAGCGCTCGCTCTTCTCAGAACGCGCCGTGATTGAACGCATCACGCTGGCCGGTCATCTCTGCCTGGAAGGCGAGCCTTGCGCAGCGGCTGTTGCAGCAGCTCCGGCTGCGGGTGGCGCGCCGCGTACGGGTGAAGAACTCGTCACCCAGGTCTGCGGTGGTTGCCACGGTGCAGGCGTGATGGGCGCTCCGGTGATCGGCAACAAGGGCATGTGGGGCCCGCGTATCGCTCAGGGCAAGCCGACGCTTTATACGCATGCCATTGGTGGTATTCGTTCGATGCCGGCCAAGGGTGGCTGTGCGGCTTGTTCGGATGATGAGATCAAGGCGGCTGTGGATGTTTTGGTCGCCAAAGCTAAGTAAGTCGTTTCAGTAATTCCCCCAAGCGCCGGGCTGGGCTGGGTCTGCTAACCACGCCGTGAATCCGTCCATGGAGGCTACACTCGCCATCCATGGCTCGTGACGGTTTGCAGACCCAGCCCAGCCCGGCGCTTTCGTTGGTACGACATTCCTCTGACCCTTTCTGTCTTCCACACTGGTGGAAATTCAGCCGAAGAGGTTCTTCAGGTTGGAGAGGTGGGCGTTGCCTAGGGCTTGCTTTTGCTCGACGCTGCGGCCGCTGCTGCGGCCTTCCCATTCGAGCTCGTCGGCCGGTAGTTCTTCTAGGAAGCGGCTGGGTGTGGTGGGCAGGGATTCGCCGCCAAATTTGCGTTTGGATGAGTAGGTCAGGGTCAGCGTCTGCTTGGCGCGGGTGATGCCGACATACATGAGGCGGCGCTCTTCTTCTACCGTGCCGGACTCGATGCTGTTGCGGTGGGGTAGCAAGTCTTCTTCTAGACCCATCATGGTCACATGTGGGAACTCCAGACCTTTGGCGGCGTGTAGGGTCATGAGCTGGACTTTGTCGCTGTTGTCTTCTTCGGCTTGCTGTTCGAGCAGATCTAGCAAAACTAATTTGCGAATCACGGCTTCGATGTCGCGATCTTCTTCGTCTTCGACTTTGTCCCACAGGCGCTGCACCGAGGCCAGGAAGCTGTTGACGGACTCCATGCGGCGTTCGGCCGTTTGCGGCGTGGGAGATGAGTCGAGCAGGTAGTCCTGATACTGAATGTCGGAGAGCATCTGCTTGATGGCCGCGAGCGGGTCGTCGCCGTCGATGATGGCGCGGGCGGTGTCTTGCAGCCATTGCGCGAAGTCTTGCAAGCGGCCGTGGGCGCGCTCGCCAACATGCAGGCCCAGGCCCATTTCATCGCAGGCCAGCAGCATGGCGCAGTCGCGCTGTTGCGAGTAGCCGCCGAGCTTTTCCAGCGTGGCCGGGCCGATCTCGCGCTTGGGCGTATTGATGATGCGCAGGAAGGCGTTGTCGTCTTCCGGGTTGATGACCAAGCGCAAATAGGCCATCACATCCTTGATTTCCGAGCGCGCGAAAAAGGATTGGCCGCCGGAAATCTTGTAGGGCACCTGCAATTCGCGGAGCTTGGTTTCGAGCACACGCGCCTGGAAATTGCCGCGATAGAGCACGGCATAGTCGCGAAACTCAGTGCGCTGCATGAGCTTGTGGTTGAGGATTTCGGTGGCGACCTTTTCCGCCTCCGAGTCTTCGCTGCCGCACTGGATCACGCGAATCGGCTCGCCCATGCCATGCTGGCTCCACAGCTGCTTCTCGAACACATGCGGGTTGTTGGCGATGACCGCGTTGGCGGCCTTGAGAATGCGGCTGGTGGAGCGATAGTTCTGCTCCAGCTTGATCAGCTTGAGCTGCGGATAGTCCACCGCCAGCTGCGCCATGTTTTCCGGCCGGGCACCGCGCCAGGCGTAGATCGACTGGTCGTCGTCACCCACGGCGGTAAAGGTGGCACGGGCCCCGACGAGATTTTTCACCATCGAATACTGGGCGGCGTTGGTGTCCTGATATTCGTCCACGAGCAGGTAGTGCACGCGGTTCTGCCAATGCTCGCGCAGCGTGGCGTCATTTTGCAGCGCCAGCGTCGGACGCACGATCAGGTCATCGAAATCGACGGCGTTGTAGGCACGCAGATGGCGCTCGTACTGCTCGTAGACCGTCGCGGCAAACACATCGGTATCGGTTTCGGCGCGACTCATTGCTTCGGCCGGCAGCATCAGCTCGTTCTTGTAGCCGGAGATGAGGTTGCGCACGAGGTCGATCTTGTCGCTGGCATTTTCCTTGTGCAGCAGCTCGCCGAGCAGCGTGCGTGAGTCTTCGGCATCAAAAATCGAAAAGTTCTTCTTCAGGCCGAAGGTTTCTGGATGCCGCTTGAGCATGGTCAGGCCCAGCGTGTGGAAGGTCGAGACCATGAGGCCGCGCGCTTCCGGGCCATGCACCAGCTTGGCGGCGCGCTCTTTCATTTCGCGCGCGGCCTTGTTGGTGAAGGTGACGGCGAGAATCTTGTGCGCCGGCACGCCGCAATCCTGGATCAGGTAGGCGATCTTGCGGGTGATGACCGAGGTCTTGCCCGAGCCCGCGCCGGCAAGCACTAGCACCGGCCCAGTGATGGCCAGTACAGCTTCGCGTTGACGCGGGTTGAGGTTATTCACAGAGGCATCCGGCAGGCAGTTCAGCAGGCCGGCGATTGTAGTGAGCTGGCCCCGGCGAGGCCAGCGTCATAAACGCTTAAACGATGCCGTAAACCTGCTTCCAGTGGTTCATGGCGCGGTTGGTGTCGCGCTGCCAAGGGTGGAAGCTCGGCTTGTAATAGGCGAAGTAGGCCTTGCTCATCTTGCGCAGCCAGCCGGGGTTGGTGCCGATCATCTCGTTCAGGCCCTTGAGGTGCATGCGCCAGTCACGCTGGATGCCACGCGCCTTGAACAGATGGTAGGTATGCAGGCCGGTGAAAAAGACAAACTCGATGCTGTTGATGGCCATCTGCGAGCTGCGAATCCAGTAGCTGCCGACCTGATCCTGGAAGACATCAAACGCCACCGCCTTGTGCTCGCTTTCCTCGATGGCATGCCAGTACCAGAGCGGCTTCACGCGGTCATCCATCGGGCCGAAAAAGTCGGGATGCTCCAGCGCCAGCTCAGCCAGAATCGCGGTGAAGTGCTCCAACGCGCAGGTCATCGCCAGTTGCCGCTCGGGCGAGAGGCGCTGACGCAGGAATTGCATGCCGCCCGTGACGAATTTCTCGATGCGGTCCATGGGCAGACCTTTGCGCTGCATGAACTGGTTAAAGGCATCGTGCTCGCGGCCGTGATGCGCTTCCTGACCGATGAAGCCGCTGACTTGCGCGGCCAGCGCCGGGCTCAGGTTCTTCTGATAATGCCGCACGGAGTCCACGAAGAAGCGCTCGCCTTCGGGGAAAGTGCCAGACAGCGCGGTCAGCACCATGGTCTTGAACGGATCGCCGCCAAACCAGTCCATCGGGATGCTGTCATCGAAGACAAAATCCATGCGGCGCGGCTGCGGGCGCTTGAGGTTATCGAGGGCCGTGTTGACGACGGTCATGGTGCATCTCCGAAACAAGGGCTCTGCTCAAGAATTAAACACACAACGAGCGTATTGACAACAGTGGGTGTCAGAGTGCTTTCGGCGTGCCAGCGGCGGGAGCCAGCAAATAGCTCGTAATCATGTCGACCAAACCTTCTGCCACGGCATCCTCAGTGATCCAGGCGCTGTTCTGGCTGAATTGTCGCACCATGGTAAACAGCGTGCTGTTGGTGATGATGAATAGACGCACCTGCAAATCGGCGATCGGGTATTCGCGGTAATGCTTGAGAAAATACAGCCGCGCCAGCTCCAGAAAATGCTGCTGCAGCACATCCGCAACCTTCTGTGTGGGCAGGCGATGCCAGTTGCGCACCAGCTCCAGATAAAGGCCGTCTTGCGAGTGCAGGGTGGCAAAGCCGAAACGGATGGCACCGCTGACCAGATCCCGAAAATTGGCCTCGGGCGCGACCGGCAAGCGCGCCAGACCGGTGCCGATGTCTTCCGCCAGCTTGGCGAGCATGGCTTCGATCAGCGCCTCCTTGCTGCTGAAGTATTGATACAGCGAACCCACACTGACGCCGGCGCGCTCGGCAATCAGCGGCGTGCTGGTGTTATCGAGGCCGCGTTCGGCGATGCAACGCGCGGTGGCTTCGATCAGCGTGGCCACCATCTGCCGTGATCGTTCTTGTTGCGGCTTCTTGCGCATGCTCTGCTGCTCCAGCAAATGCGAATTGAATACGAATAGATATTCACATTATGGTCGGCATCTCGCAATGACCTGAGTCCCATCATGACAGCGACTTGTCCGGTACCAACCCGCGTTCGACCCTTCGCCAAGACGCAGCAGCCCACGCCGGCGCTGCTGAAACTCATCTTGGGTCGCAATCTGGCCCCCAGCCGCAGCGAATATGATGACGCGGTGGCCGGCCTGCAGGTGGGCGATCCACTCATGGATGCCGTGGCGGAATGGCTGATGCAATCGCCCAAAGACCGCCGCGCGCTGTTTCAGCAGGCGCTCACGCAGGGTGTGGATACGCTGACTGACTGCCCGCCCGCCTTGCAGGCACTTTTTGCCGAAGTCGACAGCACACCGGCCTGGCTGGATCGCACGCTAATTGAAGATGGCCTGCGCTTCATCCATGCCAGCGGCCTCACCGCGCTGCAAGTCATGCGCGACCTAGCGCTGATGGGCGGCTATCTGCTGTCTGGCTTCAATCAGGCACTGGTGATGACCGGCGCGCTCACCAACGGCACTTCGCAGCGCGTCGCCGAAACCGGCAAGTGGTGGATGGACTGCACCGAGGTCGGCGGTCTGGAACGCTTCGGCGCCGGCGTGCAATCGACGCTGCATGTGCGCCTGGTGCATGCCATCGTGCGGCGTCAGCTCAATCAGCGCGACGACTGGGACCATGAGCAATGGGGCGTGCCGCTGAACCAGATCGACATGGCCGCGACCTACCTCGGCTTCAGCGTGGTGATGCTCGGCGGCCTGCGCAAGCTCGGCATTCAGGCCACCCCACAGGAGGCGCGCGGCGTGATGCAGTTGTGGAGCTACGCCTGCTGGCTCATGGGCGTCGAGGAAAAATGGCTGCGCTTCAGCGAAACCGAAGGCATGATCATGCTCAATACGGCCTTGATGACACAAAGCCGCGCCGACTGGACCAGCAAGGCGCTGGGCAAGGCGCTGTCTGAAGAGCCGCTGCTGCGCCACTTTCCGACGCTGGCGAAATACGGCCTGCAGCAGCCGATGCGCCGCTTTGTGTATCAGCAGCATCTGAGCGTGAGTCGCTTTTTTCTGACGCGCGAGCAATTCGAGCAACTCGGCCTGCCCACGGATGTCAGCGCTTGGTATCCGTGGCTGACGATGGCACCACGAGCATTGACCTATACCGCACAACGACTGCTGCCACGCTGGCACAAGCGGCAGATCGCGCGCGGCCGGCAGGCTCAGCACGCGGCCCTTGGCGAAGTTTTTGGCAAGAAGCCGCAGCAACTGACTGCGATTGCACCAGGAGCACACGCATGACCACGACTACAGCGCCGCACGCCGCAGCACCTCTCGCCACAACACCACTAGGCCTGAAAGACATCCCGGCGGCCGGCGGCATTCCGGTCATCGGCCAGACGCTGAACTTTCTGTTTCGCCCACTCAGCAGCGGCCTGGACATGCATCAGCGCCTCGGGCCTATTGTCCGTGGTAATGCCTTTGGTCTGGACTCTCTGGCCTTGAGCGGCCCCGATGCCATCGAGATGGTGCTGCGCAACAGCGATCAGGCGTTCTCCAGCCATCAGGGCTGGGCCTTTTTCATCGAGAAGTTTTTTTATCGCGGGCTCATGCTGCTCGACTTTGATGAGCACAAATTTCATCGCGGCATCTTGCAGACAGCGTTCAAGAAGCCGGCGCTGTCTGACTATTTGCAGCGCATGCAGCCGGTGATCAAGCAAGGGCTGACGCGCTGGCAAAAAAAGGCTCGCGGCAATCAATTCCTGATGTACCCGGAGCTCAAGCGCCTGACGCTGGACATCGCCACTGAGGTCTTCATGGGCGAGCCGCTGGGCAAAGCCGCCGACAAAATCAATGAAGCTTTTGTGGACTGCGTGAAAGCCGGCACGGCGATTGTGCGCTACCCCATTCCCGGCGGCCGTTGGCAGCGCGGCCTGCGTGGCCGGGCAACGCTGGAGGCCTTCTTCCGCTCCCGCATCGCCGCCAAGCGCCGCGAGCCCGGCTCGGACTTGTTCAGCCGGCTTTGCATCGCCGAAGACGAGCAGGGCAACCGCTTTACCGACGATGATGTGGTCAATCACATGATCTTCCTGCTCATGGCCGCGCACGACACCAGCACCATCACGCTGACCAGCATGATCTACCAGCTCGGCAAGCACCCGGACTGGCAGCGACGCCTGCGCGACGAAGCCCTGACCCTGGGCAAAGCCAGCCTCGTGCACGACGACCTCGGCCAGCTGCCGCAGATGGAGCTGGTGCTGAAGGAATCGCTGCGCCTGCTCTCGCCCGTGCATGTGCTGCCGCGCAAGACCGTGAAGCCGGTGGACTTTGCCGGCTACCGCATCCCGGCCAATACCTACATCGTCATCAGTCCCATCGTGTCGCATCACTTGCCGCAATATTGGACTGCGCCCGAGCAGTTCGACCCGGAGCGCTTCAGCCCCGAGCGCCGCGAGCACAAACAGCATGCCTACCAGTACCTGCCCTTCGTCGTCAAAAGGCTGGAACACAAAAGTCCTGGCGTCCGTGTGTGGGCCATCAACGTGCTGAGCCTGTTCGGCATGCCGGCGCAGGAAGCGCAGCGCGAAATCTGCCTGGACCGGGCAACGCTCACCGAGTGGGGCTTCAACGTCCGGAACTTCGCCTACCCGTTCGCCGAGGGCAGCGCGAAGGACAGCGAATTCCGCATCGCCGCCGTCGCGTAAATCTTTCATGGCCAAGACCACCCACATCGAACTCTCCCGCGAAGTCCGCATCCCGATTCTTTACGAGGACCGCTCCATCCTCGCCATCGACAAGCCGGCTGACGGCGCGGCGCACACAGGCCGAGGCGTTCTGCTGGACGAAGTCCATATAGGCCGCCACCACCGTCCCGCCCTGGGTCTCGATCATGTCCTGAACGGCACTGGCTCCGGCCAGGCAGGCCGCGATCTGGGCCTTTAGGTCGGCGATGTTGCGATCTGGTGCCCGGGCGGGCCAGGGACCACTGGCTAGGGCCTGCCTCACCGCCTCCTCGTCAAAGACCCCGTCGCGCATGATGGG
>CALEYY010000284.1 GCA_937928295.1 uncultured Moraxellaceae bacterium | reverse complement strand
GCAACCAAGACCTCTAATGCTGGCCATGCCACACAGGATACGTGTGCCCTGAGCGAGATGGGGGGATCAGCGGGGTAATTCTGCACCGGCGTTCTTGCTACTTAATATTGTTTCAGTTAGTATTTGGTTGACTAACCAACCACTGATGCTAAAGGGCGACGGTACGGCCATGACAACCAGTCATTACATATTCAAGGGCTCGCCCAAGCAACAGTATTCGTCGGTTGCCGATGATCTTAAGCTGCGAGCTAGCCGATATGGCCAGATGACAGCTCTCAAAATGCTGTTCTTATGCGGCGGCGAACAGAGCCCTCGTGCATGTTACATAGCCGCCAGGCTGGGTGGTGCTGGCTGTGGCGCCATTACTCAGGACGCGCGCCGGCATGGCGCAGTGATTGGTGTGCAGAGGGGCGCAACACCTAGAGACTGGTTGCGGATCTCAGCGCCGTGATTCTCTCATTACCTTACACGCCGATCATCGTCGGTCCGCCACGACTGGATTTACAGGGTGTGTGCTGCATCATCGGATTCATGCGCCGCCATCAGGCCGGCCGTGGGATGGCTGACAACATAAACGCCGTCTTTATCGAAGCAGTACTGGATTTTCTGCAAAACATCGGTAGCCCCATAGGCAGTACCGATGACTTGTCTACATTTAATCATGGAGCATCAATATGAGTCACAGCCACCTGGATGTACTGATCATCGGCGCCGGCCTATCGGGGATCGGTGCCGCCTGCCACTTGCAAAAAAAATGCCCCAAGATGCGTTTTGGCATCATTGAGCGGCGCGAACGGATGGGCGGAACTTGGGACCTTTTCCGCTATCCAGGCATTCGTTCGGACTCTGACATGTTCACGCTCGGCTACAGCTTTCGCCCTTGGACGCAAACTAAAATGCTGGCCGGGGGGGAGTCCATTCGAACCTATATTGAAGATACTGCGAAAGACTATGGTATCAAACAGCACATCCATTTTGGCCTGAAAGTTGTTTCAGAAGAGTGGGACAGTGAGAAGAGTCGTTGGACTGTCACCGCGCTTAATGAAGGCACCGGTAAAGAAGAAATCTTTACGGCTGCTTTCGTCTTTAACTGCACTGGGTATTATAAATATGATGTTGGCTACACGCCTGAAATAAGCGGTTTGGAACGCTTCAAAGGCGATGTCATCCACCCGCAACACTGGCCCGAAAACTACGATTACAGCGGCAAGCGGGTTGTGATTATCGGCAGTGGCGCTACTGCAGTGACCCTAGTGCCCGCCATGACAGACAAGGCTGCTCATGTGGTTATGCTACAGCGCTCACCGACTTATGTTGCGACGGTCCCGGAAGAGGATCTGATTTCCAAAAACCTGCGCCACTTTCTGCCTGAAATGGTCGTCTATCGGGCGGCCCGTGCCCGTAATATTCTGCTTCAGCGTGCGGTGTACCGGCTCTCTCTCAGCAAGCCAAAGGCCATCCGCCGATTGCTGCTGGCAGGGGTTCGCAGACAGCTTGGCCCGAATGCTGAAATGCGTCACTTTCAGCCAAGCTACAACCCTTGGGAAGAGCGCATGTGTGCGGTCCCTAAAGGAGACCTCTTCAAGGTCATCCGAGAAGGTAAGGCTTCTGTGGTGACAGATCACATTGACACGATCACTGAGACAGGGATTCGACTCAAGTCCGGCGATCATTTGGAAGCAGATGTAATAATTACCGCTACTGGCCTGAATCTTCAGCTTTTTGGTGGCGCGGTGCTGCGTGTTGATGGCTGCGAAGTCAGCGTAGCAAACACACTGCTGTACAAGGGCTTGATGCTTGAAGGCGTACCGAATATGGCGCTGGTATTTGGTTACACCAACGCTTCTTGGACTCTAAAGGCTGACATCGCCTGCGAGTTTGTTTGCCGTCTACTCAACCATATGCACGATATTGGTGCCACTCGAGTAACTCCCATTGATGCAGAAGGATGTGGTACCGATCTCAACTTCCTCAACCTACGCTCCAACTATGTTCAACGCGCCAGTGATCATCTGCCGCGTCAGGGTAGCAAGGTGCCTTGGCAGAATCTTGATGATTACCTGAAGGATTTCCCTGCATTGCGCTACGGTAGTCTCGAAGATGGTTACCTTCGTTTTGAAGGAAAAAACCTTAGGAAAAGGAAGCAGAGAAGTGTTCTCGGCAATCTGCTCAGTGCCTGATCCATTAGCTTAATCATAAAGGATGCCATGAAAAAATTTTAAGGAAAAGTTGGCGGTTTCAGTGAGGCTGGATCGGGGATTGACTAAGCTACCACTATGAATCTAGTAAAGAAAGGCTGTCACCTATTGCTTTCCGACGTTAGCAAGAAAAAGAGTGGCGAAAATCACAAGTGGGCTCTCTATCCGGTGAAGGTGCTAAAGATGACGTCGATACCGGTGAGCGCTCTACTCATCTATTAGATATCGTCAAAGGCCTGAACGTGCTGATTGGTCGCAATCGGTTTATTTTGAGGATACTGGCATGCACTGAGTTAGTGCGGTGGTAATTTTATTCTGACACGTAGGATTTTCAGAGAGTTTTCAGGATTGGTGCGATCAGTTTTGGTGAAATCTGTAAGTTGCCAATACTTGCAGAGGCATAAAGCCTGTCCCGATCACGTCAGGATTTATGCTATTCAACTAGCAGGCTGATGCATCGAGCTGGCAAAGTCTTACTTTAAGAGCCAGTAGGCTGTCATTGCGGGCACGGAAAATTGTTATGATAATAAGGAGTGATAACATATGAATGAATCTCTGCTTGACTCATTAATCAGAATTTTTCCTGATGTCCCTTTTCAAAAGCTGCTTGGTATTGAAGTCGTCGAGGTCATCGCGGAGCGGGCCATAGTTTGCCTGCCATTCCGTCCTGATTTGACCGGTGGCAATAATACTTTTCACGGTGGGGCTATCAGCAGTTTGCTGGATCTGACCGGTGCCTTGGCAGCTTGGTCTGGACATAATCCTGAAAATGGCATGAGGGCTGCTACGGTATCAATGACGGTGAATTATCTTGCGGCGGCTCAGGGAAAAGACATAATTGCTACGGCGAATGTCGTCAAACGAGGAAAAGAGCTGATATTTTCGGAAGTCTCGATTTATGAGAAAGAATCAAGAAAGCTGATCGCCAATGGCTCGATGATTTATCGTATTACCTGAGTAATACCGAGATTAAAGAGTTATAGCAGTTGTCGGAATTTGCTCAGAAATTATGCTAGAACGTACATGTGGTTATTATTCGCCAATAATTATGCGGCTGGCGCTGGTGTCCCAGCGGATCAACAGCTGGAGATAACCGGATCGACATAATAACCTACTACTAACTGGTAAGAGACTGCAATGCTGCACTCAATACTAGTGCTTCATGTTTGATCTGGCTGGATCGTAACATGCAGCGGCATGGACAGCCAATCGACCTTCAGTGATGCCGTATCCAGTTCCGCTTGACCATTTCAAGGGACTGTTTGGCTTGCTGGTGCGGCAAACCTATAGGCGGGTCTTAATTGGTAAGCGCTCGACTACGGTAGCGCCTGTTGTGAGGAGCTCTGAAATGACCAAAAGATGCTCACCTAGGCCTCTTGCTTTTATTTGGTCACTGAGCCAAAATTGTGTGTATTTCAATTTTGATGTCTTTTTTATGTTGGGTTTTCGGGAGATTTTTATGAACACTATTTCGGTAAAACGTAAGCTTACTGGGGCTTCAGTGGGGATACCTCCTCGTCATGTGACTTTCTCTATGGCTGAGGACTCTCCTAGATACTTCTATGGTAATAATGCAACTGCAACTATTTTCTTTGCAATGCTCTCCGGAGCATTTCCTCCTGGCGAAAGATTTTTCATGGAATCAGTCAGGCGCTTCAGAGATCGTATTGAAGATGATCATCTGAAAGCTCAAGTGTCAGGATTTATGGGGCAGGAGGCTATCCATGGTCGAGAGCATGATCGTCTAAATGCTATGTTGGCAGAGCGTGGATTTGATATGGAGGCTTCGGATAAAATCGTGAAGCTAGGTCTTAAGGTATTTAACCTTATGCCGCCAAGTACACGTCTCGCGGCAACAACTTTTATGGAGCACTTCACAGCACTTTTGGCTGAACAGCTTCTAAAAGATGAAGGTTTTGTTGCGCTGGCTGATCCTGAAATGATAAAAATTTGGCAATGGCATGCTTTGGAAGAGCTTGAGCATAAGGCCGTTGCTTATGATGTTTATGATAAAATCGGAAACTCTAGATTAGAGCGTTTAGTTGCTGCGCTGGCATCATCTCTTGTGCTAATTCCGATGCTCGGCGGGACTTGGGCATGGATGCTTGCAAAGGAGGGGAAGCTAGGTAGTGCGAAAGATAATATCAATGGTATAAATATGCTGTTTGGTAAGAATGGTTTTATCACTAAGACAATTCCGAAAATGCCATTATTTTGCAAGCAGGGATTTCATCCGAAAGATCATGATACTAGTGAATTGGAAAGTGCCTGGCGTGAGATTCTTTTTGGGAAAAATGGGACATTGGCTTTCGATTTTAAAAATAAGGTTGTTTTGCAAGAAAGCATGCACTGATATATATAATTATATTATAATAGAAAGCTCAAGTTGCGATAGCAGCTTGAGTCTTAACTAATTTCTCCGTGGTGATGCTGGACTCTCGAAGTTGTGCGTCGCAGGAATTTCACATCTTGGTGTGATGTCGTGGCTCTGGATGTCCTGCAGCGCTTTTAATAATCCTGTACAGCTACGGGTAGGCTTTGTGCTTGCTGAGTTGGCTGGCCTGAGTCTGAGCAAGGAGTATTCCACGACATGAACTTTACCTTGAATGCATCGCAGGCACTTGCTTCCCGAAGCGAGAGTGATCTGTTCGAATGGCGTGGGTACGGCGATCTGCGGCTGTGCGGTGAGCGCTGGGGTCGTGGCGGCGACGGGCCGGTACTGTTTCTACACGGCGGCGGCCAGACGCGTCACTCATGGGCTGGTGCAGCTCGGCGTATAGCGCAGTGCGGCTATGAGGCGATGACCGTCGATACGCGGGGCCATGGCGACAGCGATTGGGCTCAGAACAATGATTACAGCCTAGATGCGCTTGTCGCCGACTTGGCCGTGCTGCCGGTACAGGACGGCCGCGAGTCGGTGCTCGTTGGTGCCTCGATGGGTGGCATCACGGCACTGATGGGCGTGGGTATAGGTCACTTGACTTGTCGTGCGCTTGTGCTCGTCGATATCGCTCCCCGCATCGAGCCTGAGGGCGTAGCCCGCATCATGGCCTTCATGCGTGGCTATCCGGACGGCTTCGAGTCGCTCGAGGCGGCAAGCGCAGCCGTGACTGCCTACAACCCTTACCGCCAGCAGGCAGGCGACGGCTCAGGCCTGCGCAAAAACCTGCGCCTCTGCCGCGATGGCCGCTATCGCTGGCACTGGGATCCCCGTCTCCTTGAGCATCCGGAGCGCTCTGATCCGAACATGCTGGCGCAGCAGGAAGAGCAGCGTATGGCTGCGGCACGCCGGATCAAGGTGCCGACGCTGCTTGTCCGGGGCACGCAGAGCGATATTGTCAGCGAGGAAGGCGTGCGCGAACTGCGCGAACTCATTCCCCATGCCGAGGTCTTTGAGGTAGCGAACGCCGGTCACATGGTCGCCGGCGATAGTAATGACATCTTTTCGGAGGCCATCTTAGCCTTTATCGGTCGGCATTGACTCAGTTCGGGGCAGCAAGAGAGTAATCAATTCCCTCAAGTAGGGCCTGCACTTAGCCCTTTAGACCACTGAACAACCTGGCCACCATTTATTTACTGGAGAGCGCCGCAGTGCCTATCGTTATGTTGGCACGCGTGTCATCAAGCTGACCTGGTCAATATTGGCCAGCTATGACAACGTTCACATAGGCGATTCCGCCTTGCGCTTTACTCTGAACCACGCGGCGTACATGGCTGGCAGGCTGAGTAGGGTCAGCGCCGTGGCCACTATTAGTCCTCCCATGATGGCTACTGCCATCGGCCCCCAAAAGGCACTGCTCATGAGGGGGATCATTGCCAGAACGGCCGCGGCCGCCGTCAGCATGATGGGTCGGGAGCGGCGTACTGCGGCATCCACGATAGCGGTCCAGCGATCCACCCCGACCGCAATGTCCTGCTCAATCTGGTCGATAAGGATCACCGAATTTCGGATGATCATGCCGTTCAGCGCGATGATGCCGAGGGTGGCCACGAAGCCCATGGGTTTGTTGAGCAGCAGCAGCGTGAATGAAGCGCCTACGATGCCGAGCGGTCCAGTGAGAAAGACCAGTAGGCTGCGCGAGAAGCTTCGCAGTTGTAGCATTAGAAGCGTGAATATGATGAAGAGCATGAGAGGGACCTTAGCTAATATCGAGCTCGTGCCGCGTTTGGATTCCGCCAGCGTGCCAGCGACCTCGATACGGAAACCAGCCGGTAGCTTTGCCCGTAGTGCTTCTAGCTGGTCATCCAAGCGTAATGCCACTGTTGTGCCTTGTATGTTTTCGCGCACATCCCCCTGTACGGTGATGGCGTAGTTGCCGTTATAGCGCCATAGGATGCCAGGCTCCCAGTTGAATCGGGCATGGCTAATCTGCGCCGAGGCGATGGATATTCCACTGGCGGTTGGCACATAGGCGCTGGCGATGGCGGTGATTGTGCTGCGTTCCGGCTCGGGCTGGCGCAGCACGATGGGGAGCTGGCGGTTGTTTTCGCGGTAGAGCCCGATCGGCAGGCCCGCGAGTATGGTTTCGCTGGCTCGAGCTACTCCCTCGTTGTTGACACCAAGTGCCCGTGCGCGAGCCTGGTCGATGTCGAGGCTTAGGACCTTGATCTCTTCGTTCCAGTTGTCGTTGACGCCTCGCATGTCGGGGTCTTGGTGTAGTACGCTCTTCACGTTTTCGGCGATGGAGCGTACCTGCGCTGGATCCGGGCCAACCACGCGAAACATCACCGGGTAGGGTACGGGAGGCCCGTTGGGCAGCAGCTGGACGCGCGTGCGGGCTTCTGGGAACTCCTGCGCTAGCAGGCTTGGCAGCTCGTGACGGATGCGCTCGCGATCCTTATGCGAGGCCGGCAGGATAATGAGCTGGGAGACGTTGTCCTGTGGGAATATTACTTCCAGCGGCAGGTAAAAGTGCGGCACGCCGGAGCCGATAAATGACGACAGCGTCGTCACACCCTTCATGCCGTCCAGCCGCTTTTCGACGCGCAAGGCCAAATTCTCGCTGGCGGCAAAGGACGAGCCTTCCGGTAACCAGAGATCGACAATGATTTCCGGCCGGCTCGAGTCGGGGAAGAACTGCTTTTCGACTACCTGCATGCCTATCACGCCCAATACCAATGCGCTAACGGTGGCACCGATGGTGAGCCAGCGATACTGCACGCAGTAATCCACCGCGCTGCGTATATAGCGATAGAAGGGTGTGTTGAAAACTTCTCCGTGATAGTGCGGCTGTTCGCGTAGGAGCTTGAAGCCGAGGTAAGGCACGAAGTAGATGGAGACGAACCAGGATATCAGCAGAGCCACCGTGGTAACGGCAAAGATGGCGAAGGTATATTCGCCCACCGCGGAGTTGGCGAGGCCGATGGGTAGGAAGCCCGCCGCTGTGATCAGCGTGCCGGTGAGCATGGGCATGGCGGTAGCGCTGAAGGCATAGGTGCTAGCACGCAGGCGATCCAGGCCTTCCTCCATTTTTCGTACCGTCATCTCAATGATGATGATAGCGTCGTCCACCATCAGGCCGAGGGCGATGATGAGTGAGCCCAGCGAGATTTTGTGCAAGTCAATACCGGCCCAGTTCATCACCAAGAAGGTTGCGGCCAGTACGGTGGGAATAGAGAGCCCCACCACGAGGCCTGGTCGGATATCTATGCGCCAAGGATTCTTGTGCAGGCCCAACGCGAGAAAGCTTACGGCCAGCACAATGATTAGCGCCTCGGCTAGCACGCGCAGGAACTCCTGCACCGACAGCGACACGGCTGTGGGCTGGTCTTGTATTTGCTCCAACTCTATATCGGCGGGCAGGCGCTGCCGAAGGTCGGTAGCGACAGCTTTCAGGTCCTCTCCCAACGCGATGATGTCTCCGCCCTTGGCCATGGATATGGCCAACGCGGTGACTTCGCGGCCATTGTGCCTTACCTTCGGTGCGGGCGGGTCTTCGTAGCCACGTGTGATGGTGCCGAGGTCGCCAAGGCGGAAGGTTCGGCCGTTGAAGTGCAGCGGCAGCACGCGCAGTGCCTCGACACTATCGAATTGGCCTTCGATGCGCACCTGCAGAGTGTCGCTGGGCGTTTGCAGCTCGCCAGCGAACTCCACCGCATTTTGTGTGTTCAGAGCGGCAATCATCTCCGGCAGGCCGATGCCGAGTCGTGCGAGCTTGCGCTGCGAGATCTCGACATGGATCTGCTCCTGCTGGAGGCCGAGCAGCTCTACTTTGGCCACATTGGGTACTTGTAGCAGTTGCTGGCGTATTAGATCAGCATGATCGCGTAATTCGGCCGGTGAGAAGCCTTCACCGGAAAGGGCATAGATTACGCCATACACATCGCCGAACTCATCGTTGAATATCGGGTCCTGCACGCCTTGCGGCAGGCGGTGGCGCATGTCGCCGATTTTCTTCCGCACGGTGTACCAAATCTGGGGTACTTCCCTTGCTTGGGTGGAGTCCGTGAGATCGAGCAGAAAAGTAGTTTCACCGGGCTTGGAATAGTTTCGGATCTTTTCCATGTTCGGCATTTCTTGCAGCGTCTTCTCGATGGGATCGGCGACCTGCTGGGCCATCTGTGTAGCGGTAGCTCCCGGCCAGAAGGCCCGGATCACCATGATGCGGTAAGTAAAGGGAGGGTCCTCGTCTTGGCCGAGCTGGAAATACGCGGCGCCCCCGGTAAGGAGTAGTACGATAAGCAGGTATAGCGTGATTGCTGGGTTCTGGATGGCGATGCGTGAGGGATTGAAGCGTTCGGCTACCCGTTGGGCAGCAGTGCTATCTGGGACAGGTGTGTGGTCGATTTTCATGACGGGCTTCTGCACTCAAAGCTTGGTCGGAGTGGTCGGGACGACCTTCTGGCCCTCCGAGAGCACATGCACACCAGCTGTCACGACCTGCTCATTGAGTGCGAGGCCTGCCACGATCATGTCGTTGCCATCAGCGCCAATGATATCTATCGCCCGTTGTTTCACGGTGGAGGACGTTATGTCGTAGACCCATACCAGCGATCGTCCGTCCTTGCCAAACACTGCAGCCATGGGCAGGCGTGAGCCGCTGCCTTTCAGTGACGGCATCGTCAGGTGTAGCGTTGCGGACTGACCGAGGGCCAAGGCATCGGCCGGAGCTTTCACGGTATAGCGAGCGCGGAAGGTTCGTGTTAGCGGATCAGCGGCGGCGGAAAGTTCGCGTAGCGTGGCTGGCAGCCTCGCGTCGGGCTTCGCCCACAGAGATACTTCTGCCCGCGTCGCCCTTGCCAGATCCGTGCGATTTTCAGGGAACTCCACTTCGATTTCGCGCGGGCCGTCCTGCGCCAGGCGTATCACCGGATGGCCTGCGCCGACCACCTCACCGACATCCCCCAGCACGACCATGACGATGCCGTCTCCGTCGGCGCGTAGCACGGTGTCAGCAAGACGGTTCTGTTCCAGTGAGCGGTCGCTTTTCGCTTGCTCGCATTGGGCTTCGGCGGTTGAGAGATTTAAGCGCATACGTTCTAGCTCAGTGGCAGAGACGTAGCCTTTCTTTTCTAGCTCAAGGAAGCGATTGTATTCGGCGCGGGCATTCTTGAGTCGCGTCTGGGCAGCAATTAACAGCGAGGCGGCAGCCTTGTGTGAGAGCTGATAGTCGCGGGGGTCAAGGCGAGCGAGCTCATCGCCGCGGCGTACGTGCTGACCGGTTTCCACCTTGCGTGAAATGATCTTGCCATCAACTCGAAAGCTTAAGCCTGACTCCACGCGGGCGCGCACGTCTCCGGCAAGTTCGGCCGTGATGGCTCCGCGGGTGTCACCTATCGTCATCAGCTTGATCGGGCGAGGGGGGGCGGCGGCAGGCTCCTCGCGACAGGCACATAGGACGATGGCGGCAGTGACGATAAGCAAGGAAGGTGCAAGTTTTCCATTCATTTACGTTTTACTCTGATCATCAATTTTATTGAAAGGCAAGCGTCTGGCCTTGATTGCAACATGTAGGCGCTGGAGCAAAAGTAGACCTTGTGCTCAGACACAGCGCCCAGATCACAGTAATTAAGGACATCTGGACCAAGCTGCCGACAGGGATCAGCACGGCGGAGATGGCATGACAATACTCGTATGCATGACTAAGTTGGTCGTACGGCCAATTTATTGTAATATGTTGAATGTCATTACTAAAAGCAAGCTCAACTTGAGAGTAGATAACGCATTTGTGGGATTGCAGCTGTCGTGTGGCTGATCGAAATGGCGACCATCAAGAAACTCAGGAGCAGAAGTATCGTGTTTGGCTGGTGTTCCGACCAAAGCTGGAGAGCTTAGCTGCACTAGCTGGGGGATAAGGTCTCGATAGCTACGGCACACGCATTCCGCCGGCAAAGGACATCCCCTGATCCTATATGCTGCGCCTACAGTCGAAAACATCTTGTTGGCTGTGGCACACCGCACCATTGAACAGTCGGGCGCCGAGTTGTAGGCGACCGACTGCCTATGCCGTCACATAGTAGTGCGATCTTCTAGAATGAACCGCGCGCATTTCTCGCCGATCATCATGCACGCGGCATTAGTATTGCCGGCGATTAGGGTGGGCATGATAGAAGCGTCGGCAACGCGCAGACCACTGATGCCACGCACGCGCAATTGCGGGTCCACCACGGCCATGGCGTCCACGCCCATGCGGCAGGTGCCAGCGGGGTGATAGATGGTTTCGGCGCGCTGCCTTATGTCCGCAATGAGCTCATCGTCAGTCAGTACCTGCTCGCCGGGTGAGTCTTCGCCGCCGTTTATAATACTGAACGCCCGGGTCCTGAATAGCCGCCGCGCCCAATGGGTTGCTTGTAACAGTGCCTCCACGTCGTCGGGATGTGACAAATAATTAGGCTGGATGCGTGGTGGTGCGAGCGGATCAGTGCTTGTCAGGCCTATTTCGCCGCGACTGCGGGGACGCAGCTGGCAGGCGTGAATTGTGCAACCGTGGCCGAGGGTAAACTGGCGTCCATGGTCACGCAGATACGACGGAATGAGATGCAGCTGGACTCCAGGACGGCCGGGTGGATCCACGGGCAGATGGATGAAGGCACCTGTTTCTGCTGCGTTAGATGCCAGGAAGCCACGCCGCGAAAGAAAGAAGCGGAAAACATCCGCAATCAGCCTAGGCAATGCTAGCAGGGACAGGCCGATCGACTGCGCCGTAGTGTCGTTAATGATGATGGTGGTATCTAGATGATCCTGAAGATTCTGGCCGACGCCTGGCAACTCATGGCTGACTGGGATATGGAATTTTTCCAGTTCCTCTCGAGGCCCGATACCTGACAGCATAAGCAGTTGTGGAGAATTGATCGCACCGCCGCAGAGGATAATTTCTTTCCGACAGTAGAGAGTTTGGCGAGTGCCGTTCTGCACGACTGACAAACTGACGGCCCTGTCGTCAATCAGGTCAATACCGGTTGCCTGTGTCTCCGTCATAACGGTCAGGTTTGGCCGGCTCATAACTGGCGTCAGGAAAGCTTTCGCGCTACTGACTCGCATTCCATCTTTCTGGGTGAGCTGGTAATAGCCGACACCTTCCTGTTCGGGGCCATTGAAGTCGGGGTTAAAGGGTAGCCCGCACTCGCGAGAGGCCTCAACGAAGACTTTCGAGAGAGGATTGATGTAGCGCCCCTCAGCCACATTCAGTTCTCCGTCTGCGCCGTGCAGGGCGGAGTTTCCCCAGGTTTCGTTGCACTCCAGGTCCCGGAAGACCGGCAGTACATCCTGCCATCCCCAGCCTTTGCATCCGCTTGTCGCCCAGTCATCATAGTCAGCGGGATTGCCACGTATGTAGACCATCGCATTGATCGAACTGCTGCCGCCCAAGGTCTTGCCGCGTGGCCAGTAGAGACGGCGATTGCCGAGGTGTGACTCGGGCTCAGTGTTGTAGCCCCAGTTGTGACGGCCTTCACGAATGAGCCCTATGATGCCGAAGGGGATGTGAATGAGCGGAGATTTGTCTGGCGGCCCAGCCTCGACAAGGCAGACCGTTGTTGCGCCGTTAGTGCTCAGCCGGTTGGCTAGTACACAGCCGGCGGAGCCGGCACCCACTACGATGTAGTCATACGTATTTTTCATTGTACTCACTTATCAGTTCCTCAAGGTGCAATCCGCACGACCACTCGTCTCTATGCAGATGGGATGGGCGCGGCACAGGCCGGGGATGGCTATTCACATTTTTTTGTGGCACCGCTGCTGGGTTGTTACTGGCCTTCTATAGGACTGAAGGCCTTACTGTTAGCGTTTGGCTGAACGACCAAGAAAAGTTAACACAAATTAGTTTATTGACCAAATTATGTCTCTGAGGAATAGAGATGCATTGATGATGAGGGGGTAGCCAATGCCGTGCAGGCTTATTCTGCAATGACAGAGCGCCCCAGCTGCTTGCGGGCTTTTCCGGCATGGCAGCCACCTACTGGTGTACGGTTGTGGATGTGGCGGTTGCCGAATCTGCCATCTGCGGCACTGGTATCTCTGTGCTGATGGAGGGCGTTTTTCATTTGGTCGGCTCATAGTGAGAAGTGCAATTTTGCGGTTGACAATTGCTGATTCCCAGTGCAAATTCGGTTGGTCAGACAACTAAAAGAAGCGGACGATGAAGCTAATAATTATTTTAACTATGATGTTTGCGGGTCTTGCAAAGGCGGGCGGCATTGACTTACCTGCTATTTCTGCATCGCAGCAGGGTACTTCGAACTCGAATGGAGCGGAGGCAGCCGATGCTTCCGTGCTTTACTATAATCCAGCTGGTATGACTTATCTCAGAGGGCGACAGAACTCCATTAGTGGGACGCTTTTGGCGTTCAGAGGAAAAGTCAAGGATAAAGGGTCCACAGGGACGCCAGAGCCATTTGATAGTAGTAGTGAAGAGGGTAGGCCATTGGGGCCTGATGGCGTCGATCCCTATGCGGCTGGCAGTTCAGGAAGTTTCTGGCCAAAAATTCTTGGATTGGGCTCTGTATTCTATACGGCTCCATATGATGATAATATAACTATTGGGATTGGTGTATTTTCTCCTGGTGGGGGAAATGTCAACTATAAAAGTAATTGGTCTGGCGCATATCAAGTCGATGCTATTGCTCTAGAACTTGTAAATATTAATCCATCTATTGCCGTAAAATTTGATGCTAAGCATAGCATTGGTTTCGGTGTGTCTGTTGTAGGTGGGCACTTGAGGTATCGAACGCAGTTAGATGCAAAGGGGCTTCAGCCCTACCTTTTACAAGAGGCATTGGGTAATGTTAATGTTAATACATTAACTGTGACCCCACAGGTTCAGAGTATAATAAACTCTGTCTGCGATATTCGACTGCTAGTAGATGTCATATGTGGAATTGAAGTTGGCGATGTATTGCCTAGGCCAGTAATAGATGCACTATCATCCCCCTTGGGGGATATTATTGTGGATCCATCTAGTACTGGGTCTGGCCTGATTGAAATGTATGGATATGGTTTAGGTTATAATCTTGGATATATGTTTGGAATTAATGAAAAATCAAGAGTCGGATTGTCTTTCCGATCTGCGACAAAAGTTAATCTAAGAGGGCGATCTGAATGGGATTTAGATAATCTCAAGGCTAGGCCAGTGGTTGGGACTACTATTGTTAGTTTGTTGAATGATGGCGGAGACTCAGATCTGGGAAATTTTCTTGGAGACTATTTGTTACCTGAAACTACTACAAAGGCAGTTTTTAATATTCCGGCCAGATTTTCCCTTGGGTACTTTTCTGAAGTAAATGATAAATTTGATTTGATGTTTGACTATACATTCATAAAATCTTCAGTTATGGATGAGCTGTCCGTTGGTTTTGGTGTTGAAGAGGATTCTAATGGTAATAGGGTGGTCCTTGCTAATGCAGCAATACCACTAAAATGGCAGGACTCTTATAAGGTTTCCTTAGGATTAAATTATCATTTTGATGATAAAACAACCTTTAAGACTGGCTTTCAATATGATAAAACACCAATTCCATCAAAAGAATTTAGACATCCTGCGCTCCCTGAAAGCGATAGATATATGGCGTCGCTGGGCTTCAATCATAAAATAAATAAAAAAATATCAATTGATGGTGCATATAGTTTGTTGGTTTTTGCAGATTCTGAGTCTGAATATAGAAATAAATGCAGATATAATCAGCCGGAGGATGATGCGGGCTCATGCACTGGAATTGGTGGGACTTTCAGAGGGGAATTTAGCGATACGTACGCTAATATTTTGAGTCTGCAAATTAATTCTAAATACTGAACTCAAGGCTAGGGTTTCGCGTTTGGTCTGAATGGATCGTGACATGCAGCGGCATGGATGCCGCAATCCAGCGCCGCCTGACCTTGTGGCAGGCGGCGCTGCAGCTGTGATCGGTACTCGATGAATGAAAAGAGTTGACATTTGGTTGATTGACCAATATAGTTTTTCTGCTCTATCCGCTAGTCAGTGCTTGATAAGAGAAATGGTAAATTAGGCGTAGAAGGCCACAAGAAACGCAAAAGGCGTATCAAAAAATTGATCAGCCTTGGTAGTGGCTCAAAAAATGGGGGCTTAGCGTCACCAAGAGCCAGCGCGGCTGGGGCAGTTTTTTCGCCAGCCAGTTATACGCGGGCTAGTAATGAACTTTATGATCCCTTTAATTTGGTTGGTTGGCCATTCATTTTATTGTGAAGGCTGTGTTAAATGTACGCACAAGAGCTTGGCACATTTTAGACAAAATGTATTAGGAGACAATATATGTCTGCAGCAGCAAGAACAATCGGCTACGACGTGGTGGTTCCTCGTGATCTTCATTTCAGTATGAGCACGGAAACGGTTGCTCGTCACTGGTTCAACGGTGACCCTTGGACCACCCAATGGATGAACGCAATTCTTTCGGCTGTTCCCGATGGCGAGCGTTGGGTAATGAACTCAGCTAGGGCGCAACTAGACAATCTAAAGGATCCGGAGGTTCGTCAGGCAGCAATAAATTTCTGCCGGCAGGAGCGGATACATGCCCGGGAACATGACGAGATGAATGCCGCATGTGTGGCGCAGGGCGTGCCCATTGACAAAGTGGAGGCTGTTTTCACCAAAATCAGGACGGTTATGCAAGGCCGACTCAGCCTGGATATGCAAAGTTCAATTGCGGCAGCGTTCGAGCATTTCACTGCAGTTATCTCGTCGGTGATGTTGGAGAATCCGGATTTATTCGATAAAACAGACCCGGAATTGCGAGCAATGCTTTTTTGGCACTTTGTCGAGGAAACAGAGCACAAGGGCGTCAGTTTTGATGTTTTTGTCGCCGCCAGCGGCGGTGGCATAAAGGGGTATGTCAAGCGCGTCGGTGGCATGGCACTCGCCACTGCCATTGGGTTGCCGATCATGCTTGGCAACCAAGGCTACCTGCTTTACAAAGACCGGCAGTTGACGAACTGGCGGTCGGCCATTCGCATGGCTGATATCCTCTTAGGAAATCCAGGCATCTTCACCAGAATCTTTAAGTCCCACTATTTTCCTTATTTTAAGCCTGATTTCCACCCTTGGGATGATGATAACCGGGAGATTATCCAGGTTTGGAAGCGTGCCTACGACGAGTCAGCTGATACGCACAAAGCATTTCAGGCACTAGTGACTTGGCATCAGAGGCGAGACATTAAAAGCGTGAGTAAATTACGTCACATAACTAAGGCCGCATAAAAAAACGGAAACACAAAATGACGAAGAGAGAACAGAAGTTGTCATATGGCTCTGCCGCTGTCGTAACAGGTGCTGGCAGCGGAATAGGCCGAAGCTTTGCCTACGAGATAGCGCGCCGAGGCGGCGCTGTACTTTGCGTAGATCTGCGTGAGGAGCGGGCTGAGGAAACTGCAGAGGCTTTGAGAGAGCTCGGAGCTCATGCAGTCGCCTATACATGTGACGTCGGAAATGCCGCACAGATGGCGCAGCTCGCGGAAACATCGGAAGCGCTACTAGGTCGCCCAGTGACGCTGGTCGTCAACAATGCAGGGGTCGGCCTGGGAGGCCAGATTGGCGATGTGACGCTGGAAGAGTGGCACTGGTGTATGAACGTCAATCTCTGGGGCGTAGTACACGGTTGTCATTTTTTTGCACCGCGCCTGAAGGCACTGGGATACGGCGGGATCATTAATGTGGCTTCCGCTGCCGGGTTCGCGGCAGCGCCCGAGATGAGCACTTATAACGTGACTAAGGCCGGCGTAATGTCGTTGTCGGAAACACTATCCTCCGAGTTGACGGGCACGGGTGTCAAGGTAACTGTGCTTTGTCCGACGGTCGTTCCTACCAACATCGTAAATGACGGAAAGCTGCCATCTTACCGCGCGGAATTCGCGAAATCGGCGATGACGAAATTCGCGCTGACCAACAGCGACGAAGTTGCCCGAAAGACGCTCGATGCGCTAGACAAGGGTCAACTCTACATGTTGCCTCAGATCGATGGTCGTATTGCCTGGATGTTTAAGCGAATAGCGCCTCGGATGTATGCACGAAGCTTGGGTGAAGCCTATCGGTTGGTGGCGCCCTGATGGCATCTCTACAAGCAACTACTCTGAAGTTTTTCCTGCGCCTGTGGGTAAAGCGTGATTTGGATTCAAAGGCAGCGCTGGTTCGCCATTTGCGCAGCGCGATGGACTCCCGGTTATTTCCGAGCCCGTTGCCATCCGGTGTCAGAATGCAGCCGGGAATAGTAGCCGGGGTTCCTGGCGAATGGCTGCATGTAAAAGATCCTCGCATGACGCTGCTCTATCTGCATGGCGGTGCGTTCATTGGCGGCAAGCTGGCCACTTACCATACGTTCTGTGGCGAACTCGCGCGACGTTTGCAAGCGAGGGTTTTCCTGCCTGATTACCGGCTAGCACCGGAGCATCCTTATCCTGCAGCGACCGACGATTCATTTCTCGTCTATCGGCAGTTGTTAACGGAGCTTGCGGGTAAGCACCCGCTGGTGTTAGCTGGCGACTCGGCTGGCGGAAATTTAACGCTGGTAACACTACTACGCGCTAGGGACGAAGATCTACCAATGCCAGCCTGCGCGCTGACGCTCTCCCCCGGTGCTGATGCCACTGGCACTTTGATGTCGCTTGCGGCCAACAGCGACAGTGACGCTATGTTGTCAAGAAAAATGATCGACATGGCTGTCGATATCTACCTTGCCGGCGCAGATCCCACACACGCTTACATATCCCCTTGTCGCGGAAACTACACTGGGTTTCCGCCGCTGATGGTGACTGTCAGCGAACAGGAGTGTCTGCGTGACGATGCCTATATCGTTGCCTACAAAGCGCGTCAAGCAGGCGTGACGATAGAAATGCTGTCGCGGCCGGACATGCCGCATGTATGGCCGATATTTCACTTGTTGCTGCCTGAAGCGAGGCAGGACATGCATGCTTTGGTTCGTTTCATCGAAGAGCACACGGGTGACGGCAGGACGCAGGTGAGAGTCGGTGCAATGCGCAGCCGAACTGTAGTCCATCAAAACAGCATCCATCCGGAGACACAGATATGAATATTGCCGTTGTGCAGCCTGCCAAACTCGCAAATAAGCCTGCGCTAACCGTGCACCCGGATCATGAAGTCGTGATAGTAGGGGCTGGTATCTCTGGACTGGGTATTGCTATCCGCTTGAAGGAGAAAGGAATTGAGTCGTTTATCATTCTCGAGCGGGCTGATCAGGTTGGAGGCACGTGGCGCGATAATCGTTATCCGGGCATAGCCGTAGACATTACATCATTTACCTATTCGTATTCTTTTGAGCAAAATCCGAACTGGTCGCGTATTTTTGCTCCAGGCAGCGAGCTGCAGCACTATACAGAAAGGGTCGCCGCCAAGTACGGCATCTACCCCCACATTCGCTTCAAGGTTAGCGTGTGCCGTGCTGAGTTCGACGAACAGGACCATTACTGGCGAATTGAAACTGACAGCGGCGACGTGATTACCGCTCGACATCTGGTGTCGGCGACCGGTGGATTGATCTCACCAAAAATGCCAGACATTAAAGGCATTAGTGATTTTAAAGGAAAGATAATTCACACTGGGCATTGGGACGAGAGTATAGAACTTAAGGGAAAGCGCATCGCCGTGATTGGTACCGGCGCGACGGCAGTCCAGCTGTTGCCTGAGATCGCGCCACTGGCGAAGAGGCTAGATGTATACCAGCGCACTCCTATCTGGCTGCTGAAAAAGCCTGATCATGCGCTGCCCGGATGGCTGAAGAGCACGTTCCGGCTTCTGCCCGCGGCCCAACGCATCGTCCGCGCAGGTACCGATGTGGTTAGTGAGTCTCTGATGGTTGTGTCCGCGATCTATTATCGCCAGGCACCTTGGCTTGTGCGCCGGTGTGAGGAGGCTGGCATCCGCAACATGAAAGAACAGTTGCCGAACCGACCGGATCTTTGGGAGAAGCTCACGCCGAAATATGGATTCGGATGCAAGCGACCCTCATTTTCAAACGAGTATTTTAAGATATTTTCCCGTGAAAATACGGACCTGATAACGGCACCAATCGATCGAATTACCGAAAAAGGAATACAGACCAGTGACGGTGTCGAGAGAGAGATTGATGTCCTGATACTGGCGACCGGCTACCGGGTCTTTGAGAAGGGTAATTTGCCTTCTTATAAAGTACTCGGGCGCAAAGGCCAGGAGATCGGAACATTCTGGGAAGAGAACCGGTACCAAGCATACGAGGGGCTAACGGTTCCTGGATTTCCGAACTTTTACGTCATGCTTGGTCCATATGCGTTGATCGGTACGTCTTACTTCAAGATGGCGGAGGGAAACGCCATTCATGCGGTACGATGCATTCAGGAAGCAATGAAACGGAAGGCAACTTGCGCTGAGATTCGCCAGACAGTTCACGACCTATACTTCGAGGACATTCAGAGGCGCCAGAAGAATACGGTATTCCTGAATCACAACTGTTCACTTTCAAACAGCTATTACTTCGACAAGCATGGTGATGCACCGATGTTGAGGCCATCAACGTCTGTGGAAATGTTGTGGCGGGCAAAATATCTACCAATGGACAACTATCGTTTCAGCCGCGTAGAAAATAACGGCTGAATCAAAAAACGATAAATGTTGGGAACATACATAATGATGAATAGTATAGTGTCGGTTCGGCACCAATTCAAAGAGTCAGTTCATGCCGTATTTAGTCGTCCCTGAATAACCCCTACAGCCCAGCATTGGCGCGGGCTTTGGTCTGAAATTCCTGTGCTCCAACTACCAGAAACCGATAATATTCCGGCATCTTTCTGGTAGTTTCTGGACACATTCATGCGCTTCAAGAAGGTCGCTGTCGATACCCCCGCCGCCAAGGCCGATGACCTGTTTTGATCCAGCCTCGATGGCCAGACCGACCTCAAGCACCCGCTGATCAAGCTCGGTACGCGTATGGATTGGGCCGCGCTGAATGACGCCCTGGCACCGACCCTGCCGCAGGCCGGCGGTGGCCGACCGGCCTTGCCGGTTCGCCTGATGGCGGGATTGATCTATCTCAAGCACGCCAACAACCTCTCCGATGAAGACACCTGCTGGCGCTGGCTGGAGAACCCGTACTGGCAGTACTTCACCGGCGAGGTGTACTTCCAAACGCGCCTACCGTGTGATCCCTGCTCATTGACGCGCTGGCGTCAGCGCCTCGGCGAAGCCGGCATGGAAGAGCTGTTGGCACAAACTATTGCTACCGCACGCGTGATGAAGGCGGTCACGGCTCGCGACCTAGATCGCGTGATCATCGACAGCACGGTGCAGGAGAAGGCCATTGCCTTCCCGACTGACAGCCGCTTGCTGGAGATTG
>CALEYY010000283.1 GCA_937928295.1 uncultured Moraxellaceae bacterium | reverse complement strand
CGCCACTGGTGTTGTTGCCATTGCCGTCGGCAGCACAAGCGGCCAGACCTGCAGCCAATGCCATGTAGGCGGCCAGGCGAGTCAGTTTGAATTTTTGCATATATACCTCTGTGACCCGCTGGGGGCGCTGCTATCTACGAAAGAAAATGATCTTTTACAAAGCGTATGCTAGGCGGCGACGCTATGTTACACAGTCATCAAAGCGTCTGGCTTTTGTAACCAACTGTTAAGGCGTCGCCTGTATATTGGCCATTTGGCGGTGCACATGATAGGCAGGATGAAGTGCTTTGTCATTGCTTTGTTGCAGGCAAAAAAATACCTCGCTGAGGCGAGGTATTTTTAGCGGCTTCGGAGCCCCCTGTTTGGTTCGGAATAGTCTTGCTTAGAGGCCGCCCAAGCCACCGAGTAGGCCGGTAAGTCCACCGAGCAGTCCGGTATTGCCTCCGCTACTGAGTGTTGTAGGCAATGTAGTGATGGTAGTGACCAGTGTGGTGACAACATCATTATTGCCACTGGCAGCGCTTGTGATGGCATTGGTGAGGTCAGTAATGACTGTTGTGGACGGTACGCCGCTGCCCATGCTGACATCAAGGGCGGAGGTCAGGGAGCTCACCAGATCAGTGAGCGCGTTCGCGTTACCGGCACTGCCATTGCAGTCACCAAACAAGGCCAGTGTGCAAGACAGCGGTGCTAATGCGCTCAGGACTGGTGTCAGTACGGCGGTGTCCACTTGCGTGAGCAAGGTGGTGCTCAGGGTATTGGTCAGTGTGTCGATGCCATTGTTGAGTTGTGCGTTGCCGCTGTTCACGGCGCTGATCAGCTGTGCGTTACCAGAGGCTGCTGCCAGTGTGCCGAGCAACCCGCCGGGTGCCGTTAACAAGTTGCTGACATTGGTCAGCGTGTTATTGAGCGTGTTGCCTATGCTGACGCCGGTGCCGGCCTCGAGCGTGTTCAGCGTGATGCCGAGGTCGGCAATGACGCTGCCCAGCGCCTGTACGACTTGGCCAGCCACGGGGATCTGGTTGCTGCCTGGAATGTTGTTGTAGCCATCGATAATGGCATCACCCACGGTTGCCAAGCCGAGGCCCAGATTATCAACAAGCTCGCCATCCAGAGGTGCAGGTGCCGCCCCGCCTGGTGTGCCAAGCGCAACGAGTAGCGGACTGAGTATGGCGTCTAGTGGTGTGCCTGTGGGGCCGCCGACCGGTGTGCCCGGTGCGCCATCAATGCCGAGTCCTGCGAGCGGCGTGCCGGCAAAGGGATTGCTGCTGCCAGCAAAGAGTGCGATGAGGCTTTGCAGCTGCGCGGCAGGATCGGTGCCGGTGCAGACGCTGCCACGCTGGCCGGCCAGTGTGGCGAGGGCGCAGGGTAGCGTTTGTGCCAAGCTGGCAACTGCAGGTGGCAAAGCGCTGAGGCCTTCCTGAATTTGGCCGGCCGCAGTGGTGAAACCGGCAGGGCTGGGATTGGCCAGAATCGTCTGGATGCCATCCAGCAGGCCGGAGAGAGTAGCGTCTGGTCCGGTTAGTAGTGTGTTGACGGCAGGATTCAGTGCAATCAGAAAGCCACCAATGTCTAGGGGGCTGCCTGCAGGCGTGTTCTGTTGCACAGTGGTGCCAAGGCTGACCAAGACGCCGGAGAGTTGGGTGCGGGTATTGGACAGCAGCAGGGTGCTGCTGCCTGTGCCGGGATTGGTACCGGTGGTAGTGCCGCCGTTTCCGCCACCACTATTGCTGCTGCCGTCGTTGGCATCGCAGCCAGTCAGGCTAATAGCGATCATGAGGCCGGCTGCCAGGCCGGTCAGTTTGAGTTTATTCATTGTATTTTCCTCAAGGCAAAATGCCGGTATTTGACGCAACGCCCGCGGGCGGAGGCTGACAAATGCAACCCTAGCAAGCGCTTGAGAGGTGACCTACGGTGGTTTGGTTGGAGCTTGGTTGCGTTTTATCAAAAGCGTATGTCACAGGTAGTGAGCTGGTTGTGAAATGACTGCGCCGCGTAACGGTATGTTCGCGGCGCAGAGGGTGTTGCGGGGCTTGACGCGTTCTATGCAGGCTTAGCGGGCGATACCCAGGCGCTCGCCCATGCGAGTCGGTGTGCCGGCATCGTAGCGGCTGTCCCAGTTCATCACATCCGGCCCGAACAGCACGATGGCGGTGGAGCCGAGGCGGAAGCGGCCCATCTCTGCACCACGATTGAGCGTGATCTGCTGGCCTTCGGCAAACTCACGCACGCGCACTTCGCTGCCGATGGGCTCGATGCCGCCCCACACGGTTTCGATACTGGCCACAATCATCGCGCCGACCAGTACCACGACCATGGGGCCGAGTGCGGTGTCGAAATGGGCGACTAGGCGCTCGTTGCGGGCGAACAGGTTGGGTACATTTTCGGCGGTGCGGGTGTTGACCGAGAACAGGTCGCCGGGCACATAGACGGCCTTGGTGAGGCGGCCAGCCAAGGGCATGTGCACGCGGTGATAGTCGCGTGGCGACAGGTAGACCGTGGCGAACTGGCCGCCGATATAGGTGGCGGCATCGGCGTCGCTGGCGAGCAGGTCGCTGAGCGAGTAGCTGTGACCCTTGGCCTGGAAAATCTGGTCCTGATCGATGGGGCCGAGCTGCGACACGGCGCCATCGGCCGGGCTCAGGATGCTGTCTGGGCGGCTGTCCAGCGGGCGGGCGTTGGATTTCAGGGCGCGCGTGAAGAAGGCGTTGAAGTTTTCGTAAGCGGCCAGATTGGGCTCGGCGGCTTCGCTCATGTCGACCTGATAGCGCTCGGCAAAGCGCGTGATGAAGGTATCTTTGATCCAAGGTGTGCGGCTGTCTGCCAGGCTGCCGACCAGGCGCGACAGGCCATGCTGGGGAATCAGGTATTGCGGCAGTGTGAGAAAGCGGTCACGCAGCATGGCGGTGGTTCCTTGATGAAAGGTGGTGGCTGGGAGAGCAGCCATCAAAGTCGCGATGGTAATGCAGCCGAGGATGACTACCAAGCCTCGGCGCAGAGATCTTCGCGGCATCAGGCGACCTTGCGGGCGCGCACCCAGAAGCCGTTGAGCACCGCAACACCATTCACGCCGTCCACATCCTGATCGTCGGTGAGGTCGTTCAAGCTGGCTCCGGCATGTTTTTCGGCGATGGACAGCTGCGTGCCGGCGCGGTCGTGACCCCAGCCATGCGGCACGCTGGCGACACCGGGCATGATGCTGTCGCTGACCTGCACCGGCAGGCTGATTTCGCCGACGCGGCTGCGCAGGGTCAGCGAGTCACCGTCGCTGATGGCCAGCGCTTCGGCATCTTCAGGGTGCAGCAGCACGGTGCAGCGGTCCTTGCCTTTCACCAGGCGATGCGCGTTGTGCATCCACGAGTTATTGCTGCGCACATGGCGACGGCCGATGACCAGTAGCGCGTGGCCGGGGCCGGCGAGTTGTTCGGTGGGTGCTGTTTGCAGGGCTGCGTGCAGTGCGTCGATAAAGTCTTCCGGACTGAGCTGGATACGCTGGCTGTCCGTGAACAGTCGCTGCGGGAAGGCGCGTTGCAGGGCGCCCAGATCCTTGCCATGCGGATGCTGCTTCAGCATGCGGATGCTGAGGCCTTGCGCGGCACCACTGAGCGGCCCGAAGCCAGCCAAGGCTTTCTCCAGATGCCCGCGCTGTGCCACCTGCCGCTGCAGCCAGGTTTTGACTTGACCGAACAGCGGCGCGGTCAGCGCGTTGTCGCTGAGCAATGAGCTGGCGCGTT
>CALEYY010000282.1 GCA_937928295.1 uncultured Moraxellaceae bacterium | reverse complement strand
CGCGCTTCGATGACCTGATACGGGTCGCAGAGAAAGTCCTTGCGAATCACCGGCAAGTCGCACGCCGCACGCGCCTGCTTCAGGTAGTCATCGCTGCCCTGAAAGAAATCGACATCGGTAAGTACGGACAGACAGCTAGCGCCACCCTTCTGGTACGACTCGGCGATGGCCGCCGGCTGAAAGTCAGCGCGGATCACGCCCTTGGACGGCGATGCCTTCTTGATCTCGGCGATGACGCCGGGCCGGCCAGCGGCAATGGCCGTCTGCAAGGCCCGCGTGAAGCCGCGCACGGGGTCAGCCTCGCGGGCAAACGCCTCTTGATCCGCCAGCGAGTGGCGCTTGCGGCGAGCCGCCACTTCTTCGCGCTTGCGCGCCATGATCTTGTCGAGAATGGTGCTCATGATTTTTGTCTCAAGAGTGGCTCTCCGGCAGCAAGGCTCGTGTGAACAAGCGCAAATCCTGAAGCTTTTCCAGCGCCTGCCCGGTGCTGATGACATCTTCGGCCAGCGCCACGCCCAGCTTCCAGCTCGTGGTCAGGCCAGCCACATAAATCGCGGCACCGGCATTGAGCGCGATGATGTCCGCAGCCTTGCGGCTCTGCTCGGTGGTTTGCTTGCCGAGGGCATCGAGAATGAGCGCGAGTGAGTCTGCCGAGCTATCAACCATGAGGCCGATCAGGCTCTGGCTGCGGATGCCCAGATCTTCGGGCACCACGCTGTATTCCTGCACGATGCCATCCCTCAGCTCCGCCACTTGCGTGCGCGTTGCCAGCGATACTTCATCAAGGCCATCGGCTGCATGCACGACCAGCGCATGGATGCTGCCAAGACGGCCCAGCACTTCTGCCATCGGGCGGCAGAGCGCCGGATTGAACACACCGACGACCTGGCGCTGAACAAAGGCCGGATTGGTGAGCGGGCCGAGCATGTTGAACAAGGTGCGCAGGCCGACTTCGCGACGCGCGCCAATGGCATGCTTCATCGCGCCGTGATGATTCACGGCGAAGAGAAAGCCGACGCCGATGGTGTCGATGCAGCGCGCCACTTCCTCGGCACTGATCGCCAGATTAATACCGGCGGCTTCCAGCAGATCCGCACTGCCGCTCTTCGATGACACGGCGCGGTTGCCATGCTTGGCGACACGGCCGCCAGCAGCAGCCACCACCATCGCCGCCGCCGTGGAAACATTGAACAGGTTGGCACCATCGCCGCCGGTACCGACGATGTCGACCAGATACTGTGTGTTGGCGATCTTCACCGGCGTGGCGAGGTCGCGCATGACCCGCGCCGCGCCTTCGATTTCGTCGATGGATTCGCCCTTCATGCGCAGCGCCACCAGCAGCGCGGCAATCTGTGCATCGCTGCACTGCCCGCTCATGATGGCCTGCATCAGATCCTGCATCTCTGCGGTGTTGAGGTCGATGCGCTCGACCACGCGGGCCAACGCCTGCTTGATGTCCATGCCGCTACTCATGATGATGCTCGTGCCGGTCAGCGCGTCTGCGTGAGAAAGTTTTTCAGCAGGGCATGACCCTGCTCGGTGAGGATGGATTCGGGGTGAAACTGCACCCCCTCGACGGCCAGCGTCTTGTGCCGCAAGCCCATGATCTCATCCACAGCACCATCTTCGGTTTGCGTCCACGCAGTCATTTCCAGGCAGGCCGGCAAAGTTTCCTTTTTCACCACCAGCGAGTGATAGCGCGTGGCCGTGAGCGGGTTATTGAGCCCGGCAAAAACACCCAGATCCTTATGGAAAATCGGCGAGGTCTTGCCGTGCATGACCTGCCGCGCGCGCACCACATCGCCGCCAAAATACTGACCTATGCTCTGGTGCCCGAGGCAGACACCGAGCAGCGGAATTTCGCCGGCAAAGCGCGCGATGGCCGGAATCGAAATGCCGGCCTCGGTCGGCGTGCAGGGGCCGGGCGAAATCACCAGCCGATCCGGCTTGAGCGCCGCGATCTGGTCAAGCGTGATTTCATCGTTGCGATAAACCACGACTTCCTCGCCCAGCTCGCCGAAATACTGCACGAGGTTGTAGGTAAAAGAGTCGTAGTTGTCGATCATTAACA
>CALEYY010000281.1 GCA_937928295.1 uncultured Moraxellaceae bacterium | reverse complement strand
GGCGATGAGCGCAAAGCCTTCATGAGCAGCTGCCTCAAGGGCTAAGCTGAAGCGGCGGCTACACTAAACCGGAGCCGCCACTTACACCCCGCTACTTCTCACCTTCCGTCCTATTTCTCAACAAACGCGCGCTCGATGACATAGTCACCCGGCGCGTGGCTGGTGCCCTCCACGAAGCCGCGCGCCTCCAGAATCTCGACCAAATCCTTGAGCATGGCCGGGCTGCCGCAAATCATCACGCGGTCGTTTTCCGGGTTCAGCGGCGGCAAGCCGATGTCTTGAAATAACTTGCCGTTGCGAATGAGGTCGGTGAGACGGCCCTGCATCCCGAAATCCTCGCGGGTCACGGTCGGGTAATAAATCAGCTTCTCGCGCACCAGATCGCCGAAATGCTCGTCTTCCGGCATATCTTCGGTAATGTGCTCGAAATAACCCAGCTCGCTCTTCCAGCGCACGCCGTGCGTCAGGACGATTTTGTCGAAGGCTTCGTAGAAGTCCGGGTCGCGGATAACGCTCATGAACGGCGCCAGACCGGTGCCGGTGGAAAGCAGGTACAGGTTCTTGCCCGGCTTCAGGTTGTCCATGATCAGCGAGCCGGTGGGCTTGCGCGAGACCAGCAGCGTGTCGCCGGGCTGCAGATGCTGCAAGCGCGAGGTCAACGGGCCGTCCTGCACTTTGATGCTGTAGAACTCGAGGTGGTCGGTGTAGTGGGCGCTGACCACGCTGTAGGCGCGCATCATCGGCTTGCCGTCTACCATCAGGCCGATCATCACGAACTGGCCGGTCTTGAAACGCAGGCTCGCATCACGCGTGGTGGTAAAGCTGAACAGCGTGTCATTCCAGTGATGAACCGACAGTACTTTTTCTTCGTTGAATGCAGACATCCTCTTTTAACCTCCTGTGGTGTTCATGAAACGGACGATCTGCGGCGGCTGGTGCAGATCAAATTCGTGCCGATCCGGCTTGAGTGGCATGGCGTCGAGAATGGTCTGCTGCAGCTGAGCCGGGTCGTACGGGCTGGCGCGCACGATGTCACGCAGGTCCACCCCATGCTCATGGCCCAGGCAGAGCAGCAGGCGGCCGGTGGCGGTCATGCGTACCCGATTGCAGCTGGCGCAGAAATTGTTGCTATGCGGAGAGATGACCCCGACTCGAATGCGGCTGTCGCTCATCCGGTAGTAACGCGACGGGCCTTCGCTGGAGTCCAGGCAAGGCAGAAGGTCGAACTCCTGACGCACCCGATCCAGCACTTCCCCGCTGGACATGAAGCTCAGTGCCCGCTCGTGCTCATCGATGACACCGAGCGGCATTTCCTCAATGAAGGAGATATCGAGCTGCTCACGGCGCGCGAAGCTCACCAGATCAATGATTTCGTCATCGTTGCGACCGCGCATGAGGACGGCGTTGAGCTTGATCCGTGTGAAGCCGGCATCGCGGGCGGCATCGATACCCGCCAGCACATCCTGGAGATTTCCGGTGCGCGTGAGTGCCTTGAAGCGATCCTGACGCAGGCTGTCTAGGCTGATGTTCAAGCTTTGCAGGCCCGCATCGCGCAGCGGCTGAGCCAGCATCGACAACCGGGAGCCATTGCTGGTCATGGCCAGGGTCTGCAGCTTAGGGATGCGGGCCAGGCGCTCGACCACGGTGCAGATGTCTGGCCGCACGAGAGGCTCGCCGCCGGTCAGGCGAATCTTGGTCACGCCCAGAGCCACAAATGATTCGGCGACCCGCACCAGCTCGTCTGCCGTGAGCACCTCTGTGCGCGGCATGAAGCTCATTTTCTCAGGCATGCAGTAGACACAGCGGAAATCGCAGCGATCGGTCACTGACAGGCGCAGATAGGTGACTCGTCGCTGCAGTCGGTCAATCAGTGCAGGCTGCATTAGAGCGCTTTCATTCATGCGAGGCTCCGGCGTCAAGGAGAGCATCAGGCGCCGTTGCGATCCAGATGAGCCAGCTTGCCTTTGACGCCGGTCCAGTCTGCGTGGTCTGCAAGCGCCGGACTTCTGCGCGTGATTTGCGTCCAGGCAGGATGCGTTGACAGCTCGGCGTTGAGGGCAATGAACGCACGCTGGTCTGCGGGCACCTCATCCTCACTGCGAATGGCATCAACCGGGCACTCCGGCTGGCATAGAGCGCAATCAATGCACTCCTCGGGATTGATGACCAGGAAGTTCGGGCCTTCGTAGAAGCAGTCCACCGGACAGACCTCGACGCAGTCGGTGTGCTTGCAGCGGATACATTCTTCCATGACGACAAAAGTCATGCGGGTTCTCCTGTTGGCTGTGCGCTAAAGATTTGCAATCAGTTGCATAACGATCGTTACGATAACGAACATTGTTCTAAAATGCAAACAGGAGAGTCAATTGCCTCGGCTGAGGCCGACGAAGGCTTAGCTAGTGACGCGTGCGCCAGCGCACACAAACGGATGCAGAGTTGCTAGAATGCGCGCCGTCGAGCGCAATCTGCGCTCGCAGCTGTGTTGGGGCCTGTAGCTCAGTTGGTTAGAGCAGAGGACTCATAATCCTTTGGTCCTGGGTTCAAGTCCCAGCGGGCCCACCAATCAAATGCTTACCTTCCCGCAATGGGAGAGAAAGCACCTGTACCTCCACCTCAAAGACGCTTGTTGATCTGCAGCCCGAAAATGTGTGCATGGCTGTCTTCATACCTGGCGCGGAATGTCCCGCCATTGGCCGTACATTCACTAGTGCCCTGTTCGGCGGAGCCTTCGTAGTAAGTGCCGGTGCACGCTTCGTGAAAACTGGCGTCAGCCGGCAGGATGTACAGGTAGCTGTATGCCAAGTCGACATGGGTACTCTTATCCACCGTATAGCCAATCCCGAAAGAGCCCATCCAACGGTCATTGTCGGCCAATGCCGGATTGCGAAACTTGTTGGAGCTGATCGGGGTCTGGTCAAACTGGATGCCGGTACGCAGCGTCAGCGTGTCGCTCCAGCGGTAGTTGAGGCCGGTCGCGGCGGTAAAGGTGTTCCGCCAGTTCTGGGCGATGACCGGAGCACCCTGCTTGACCTCGATGGCCTGATTCGGCAGCTCGATGGCGATGTTCTTCACCACCGATGATTTGTTGAAGGTGTAGTTCAGCATGAAGTCGAACCTGTCGCTCAGCTCGCTGAAGAAGCCGACATTGAGCTTGGACGGAATCGTGAAGATGAGGCGGGCATCGGTATCCGGGCGGTAGTTCGTCACGAGGAAATCCTCGAGGTCGCCGGTCAGTGCCTGGCCAATGGCAGAGCTCCGGGTATTGCTGAAGTCCCAGTCGAGTTTCCCATTCATGCGGATGTCTGACTCGGCGCGATAGGAGATGCCGAGGCGCGCCTTGTCGCTGAACTGATACAGGTAGCCGATATTCCAGCCGTAGCCAAAACCCAGGGTTTCGATCGTGGTCGATGCTGTGCTGGTCGGGTCGATCAGGTTAATGTTGGCTAACACCGGATCCAGCGCATCCAGACCGGGCAGGCCCTGGCCGGCCAGCAGCCCGCTGAGCAGATCCTTGGCCTGGTTCGGTGCCACATGGCTGAGCGTGCCGATGATTTGACTCAGGACATCAGCAGGCAAAATTCCGCCGAGCTGATTGTTGAGCTGGTCGATGACCGTCTGCGGCGTGTTGACGACACCCTTGAGGAGGTATGGCGCAATCTTGGTGACATCGACCTGCTCTTTGAACTTGGCGTGGCCGATCAGGGCCGACACACCGAAGCCGATGCTGTGCTTGTCGTCGAAGCGAACAGCCACGGAAGGATTGATGTTGATGGTTTCAATCGCGACGCTATCGATAAAGTAGCGGCCGAACCAGTCAGACTTGTAGTTCAGATTACCGCCACCCGGCGAGAATACGCCGATGCCGAGCGTGACCTCGTTGTTGAGCGGCGTCGTGGCAAACAAGGCGCCTACCGGCAGCACAGCCGGGAAGATGCCATCCGGCTGCGCATGAACCGCAGGCTGGGCAGGGTCCGGCGTCTGGTCGCTCCAGCAGTCATAGATGTTGCAGTTAGCCGTGCTGCCCGTATCCGGTGCCTGGCCAATATCCTGCACACGCGTGGTACCGGTATCGGTGACCTTGGTCGACGCGAAAATTAGCGCGAATGGCTGCGAGACATGCGTGCCATGCAACAGCGCCATGCCGGCCGGGTTGTAGAAGAGGACTGACGCATCGCGTGCTTCTGCCGAGTTGGCGTTCGATGTGCCCTGGCTGCTGATGGCGATGACCGGCACTTCAGCGCCGGCAGCCCATACAGCCGCTGACGGCAGCATCAGCATGGCCAGACAGAGCCTGCGCCAGCCCGGCAGACGCAGGCTCGCTATCGTGAGATTTTTATTATTCATGACTGCTTGCCGCTCTATTCAATTCAACTGCGTGGAAGGAGGTAACCCGCTGCGTAACGCCAGCTCCTCCACCGGCACCGGCGTCGGCTGCGTCACCCGGTCATGCCCGCGCAGACCTTCGTCCTTCAGCAATTCATCCGCCAGCGCAACAAAGCGGGTCTGGAACGCCGCCAGCGTCCATTGTCCGAACACCGTGTGGCCGCCTTCGTAGGCTTGCTCTTGGTATTCCTCATTAGTCGTGACATAACCCATGTAGTCGTTGCAGTAGGTGCAGATCAGCACTTGCTCGATGCCACGCGGGCGCAGGCGCTCGGCCACAACCTGGAGCAGGCGCTTGCCGGCCGTGGTGGTGAACTCGCCCGGGCAGCAGACCAGCGCGATCTGACCGAGGATGACGATCTGCAGCGGCAGCACGGTCGGCACCAGCGCGCTCGCGTTGATGGCACCGGCCTTGGCCTGACGCGTCATCTCGGCCACCAGCGGATCTACAGCATCGAGCCGGCCGAGGCGATCCAGCGAACGCCCGAGTGCGAGCTTGCGGCCTGCCTCCATGAGGATGTCCTTGGGGCCTTGCGCGGCATAGAGTCGTTGGTAGTACTGGCGCTCATCCGGCGACAGCCGTGACAGCGGCCCGAGGCGATAGCGGCGCACCACGCGCGTACCGAGGCGCATGGAGATCGGAAGAGCACACGTCTGAACTCCAGTCACACTT
>CALEYY010000280.1 GCA_937928295.1 uncultured Moraxellaceae bacterium | reverse complement strand
TTCCAGGCGAAGATCAGGTCGTGAATCTCGGCTTCGGTTGGCGCACGCTTGGTCACGATCTTCAGATCCGTGTCCTTGATCATGCCCAGGTCTTGGTCTTGCACGAGCAGGCCGCCAGTGACGCGCTTGAAGTCCCACTGCGAGCTGCGGGCGTTGATGTCTGGCAGCGCGCCGCAGGTCAGCACGCGCACATTCTGCTTGGCAGCGGTCACGGCCAGCGCCTCGGCAGTGACGCTCGGGGCGATGATGACTTCAACGAACTGGCGGTCGACGATGGCCTTGGCAGTGTCGGCATCGAGCTCGCGGTTGAAGGCGATGATGCCGCCAAATGCGGATTCCAGGTCAGTGGCATAGGCCAAGTCATAGGCCTTGCGGATGCCGCCTTCGGCATCGAGCGCCACGGCCACGCCGCAGGGGTTGGCATGCTTGACGATGACGCAGGCCGGCTTGGCAAAGCTCTTCACGCACTCCAGTGCAGCGTCGGTGTCGGCGATGTTGTTGTACGACAGTTCTTTGCCCTGCAGCTGCGTCGATGTCGCCACCGAGGCTTCGCGCGGGTTGGCTTCGGTGTAGAACGCGGCACGCTGGTGCGGGTTCTCGCCGTAGCGCAGTTCCTGGGCCTTGAAGAACTGGGTGTTGAAAGTGCGCGGGAAGGTGTCGCGCGCGGCCAGATCACCTTTGGTAGCTCCGACCAGACCGCCGAGATAGTTGGCGATCATGCCATCGTAGCCGGCGGTGTGTTCGAACGCCTTCACGGCCAGGTCAAAGCGCGTTTCGTACGAGAGCCCGCCGCTGGCCTTCACTTCGGCCAGCACGCGATCGTAGTCATCGGCACTGACCACGATGCCGACATGGGCGTGGTTCTTGGCCGCCGAGCGCACCATGGTCGGGCCGCCGATGTCGATGTTCTCGATGGCATCCGGCAGCGTGCAGTCGGCCTTGGCGACAGTGGCGGCGAAGGGGTAGAGGTTGACCACCACCAGATCGATGCCGCCGATGTCGTGCTCGGCCATGACCGCGTCATCCTGGCCGCGACGGCCGAGAATGCCGCCATGAATCTTCGGATGCAGCGTCTTCACGCGGCCATCCATCATTTCCGGGAAGCCGGTGTAGTCGGAGACTTCGGTCACCGCCACGCCTTCAGTCTGCAGCAGCTTGAAGGTGCCGCCGGTAGATAGCAGGTGCACGCCGGCCGCGGCCAGCTCGCGGGCGAAGGCAACAATGCCGGTCTTGTCGGAAACGCTGATGAGGGCGCGCTGCACGCGTTGGGTCATGGCGGGGCTCGGACTATTCAAAAGGGAAGGGTGCTTAGTTCATCAAGCCGTGTTGCTTGAGCTTCTTGCGCAGCGTGCCGCGATTGAGGCCGAGAATTTCGGAGGCGCGGGTCTGGTTGCCACGGGTGTATTCCAGCACGACTTCCAGCAGCGGGGTTTCCACTTCGGCGAGAACCATCTCGTAGACTTCGCTGGCGCGTTCGCCATCCAGATGCGCGAAATAGTTGCGCATGGCCAGCTCGACATGGTCGCGCAGGCTCTGGTTCGGGCGGGTGCTGGTGCTGGTCAGCGGTTTCTTCATGACGGACATGTCCATGGGGTGGTGCTCTCGTGTCAGGGGCATCAAGCGGCGGCATCCGGCCACCGGCTGTCAGCTCGGCGCAAAAAATACTCACTCACCAGCCGAATCTGCTGGTCAGCATTAATCAGGGTGTTGAACTGCCGGCTGAGCGCTTGGCCCTCCGGCAGATGGTCGGCATACCAGCCCAGGTGTTTGCGTGAGAAACGCACGCCGAGATCCGGGCCGTAGAACGCGTGCAAGCTGCCGAGATGGCGCAAGACGATGTCGCGCTGTTCCGCCAGATTGGGGGGCGGTAGCAGGTCGCGTGTTCGAAGGTAGTGTTGGATCTCGCGAAAGAGCCACGGTCGTCCGTGGGCTCCCCGGCCGACCATAATACCATCGCAACCGGTGTGCTCAAAGACTCGCCGGGCTTTTTCCGGTGAAGTTATGTCGCCATTGGCCAGCACCGGAATGCCCACGGCCTGTTTTATGGCGGCGATGGTGTCGTATTCGGCATCGCCCATGTACTTGTCGGCGCGGGTGCGGCCGTGCACAGACAGCATGGCGATGCCGGCATCTTCAGCGATTTTCGCGATGGTCACGCCATTGCGGTTGTCGCGATTCCAGCCGGTACGAATCTTCAGGGTCACCGGCACATCCACGGCCGCGACCACCGCGGCGAGAATGCTTGCGACCAAAGGCTCATCCTGCATCAGCGCCGAGCCGGCGAGCCGGTTGCAGACTTTTTTCGCCGGACAACCCATGTTGATGTCGATGATCTGCGCGCCGCGCTCGACATTCTGGCGCGCGGCATCGGCCAGCATCTCGGGGTCATAGCCGACGATCTGTACGGTGATCGGGCCGGGCTCGCCGCTGTGATCCATGCGAAATTTCGATTTGCTGGTGGTCCACAGGCGCGTCTCGGACGCGACCATTTCCGACACCACATGGCCGGCGCCAAGCTCGCGGCAGAGCTGGCGGAAGGGGCGGTCGGTGACGCCGGCCATCGGTGCCAGCGCCAGCGGCACATCAATGATGTGCTTGCCGATGTGCAGCGGCTTGAGCCAGTTCATGGCTGCGGACTCAGCTCGATGGCGGCATAGGCCGGCCAAGTGCCGTTGTCGCGCGCCAGCAGCTGGATCGGCAGGCTAATGCGCAGGGGTTGGTCGCTGGCAGCCAAGGCCGGCAGTTTCGGCATCGCAGGCTGGCCTGAGGATGCAGCAGGCAGATAGTCGCGTGGCAGCAAATCCAGCGCGGTCAGGCGCACGCCATTGGCGTCACGCAGGCTCAGGCGCAGGGTCGGCCAGGGTTGCAGGATGTCGGCGCGATTGATCAGGCGGGCGTCGAGCTGGTAGCGATGCGGGTCGCTGTCGCTGACTTGCCAGCCGAGGTCGCTAACCTGCCAGGCATCGCTTACCAGCGGACGCAGCAGTTCGTACTGGCTGCGCGCCATCAACGGGTTGAGCAGATTGCGCACGGCCCCTTGCTGCAGCCAATACCCCTGCGATAACCAAAGGCTTTCGATGACCACCACCACGGCGCCGAGCACCACCAGAACTTGCCACAGCCGCTGATTTTTCGGCAGCTGCGCGCGCTCGAGCTGCACCGGCAGAGCCAGGGCATCGAGTGCGAGCGGTTGCCGGTCAGCGGCGGGGCGAGTGTCGGTCATGGCATCCGAGTCCTGGCGTCAGTGTCAGGCTTGGCGCTTGTGGCCAGACAGTCGGCACCAGTCTTCGTCCTTGATGCCCAGTCCGTCCATCTCGCACCACTGGCCGTAGATTTCGCGCAGCTCATCCACCTGCGAGGTGATGATGCCGGACAGGGCGATGTCGCCGCCGGGCTTGAGGAAGCTCGTCAGCGTTGGTGCCAGCATGCCCAACGGGCCGGCGAGAATATTGGCGACCACCACATCAGCGCCTTCGCCGTTGTTGAAATCAGCCGGCATGTCTTCCGGCATGAACACACGCACGCGATCCGCCACGCCATTGCGCTCGGCGTTGTCGCGGGTGGCGGTCAGCGCCTGCGGGTCGAGGTCAACACACCAGGCTTCGCGAGCGCCCAGCAGCAGCGCCGCGACCGCGAGAATGCCGGAGCCGCAGCCGTAATCCACCACGACTTTGCCTTCTAGATCGAGGCCGTCCAGCCATTCCATACACAGCGCGGTGGTCTGGTGCGTACCGGTGCCGAAGGCTAGACCGGGATCGAGCAGCAGGTTGATGGCGTCGGGCTGTGGCGGTGGCGTCCAGCTTGGCACTACCCAGAGGCGGTCACCGAAGCGCATGGGATGGTAATTGTCCATCCACGCGCGCTCCCAGTCCTTGTCTTCCAGCACTTCGATGCGATGTGGCGGCAGGGCGTGGCCAAGCTGACCTTCAAGGAAATCGACGACGGCATCCATCTCCGAGTCCACCACGAACAGGCCGACCACGGTGGTGGCGTCCCAGAGCGGCTGTGCGCCGGGCGGCGGCTCCAGCAGAGGCTGATCGCCCGTGTCTTCCATGAGCACGGCGGCAGCGCCGGCGGTCTCCAGCAGGTCTTCAAAGCGGGGCGCGTCGGCCTTGCGGGTCTCGATCTTGATTTGCAGCCAGGACATGACGGCCTCCGAAAAAACTGGACGCGCAGTGTAGTCGTCTTGCTGGTGATTTTGTAGCCAGTCGGGGCGACAAAATCACCCCGCTGGCGTCAAAACCGGCTGCTTAGCTCAGGCCGAGCTTCTTTTCGAGGTGATGAATGTCCACGCCGCCTTCCAGGAAGGCCGGATCTTGCAGGATGACATCGCGATGCAGCGAGATATTGCTCTTGATGCCGTCAATCACGATCTCGTCGAGCGCGTTGTGCAGACGCTTCAGCGCGATCTCGCGCGTCGGGCCATGCGCAATCAGCTTGCCGATCAGCGAGTCATAGTTCGGCGGCACGCTATAGCCAGAGTACAGATGCGAATCCATGCGGATGCCGGGACCACCGGGCGCGTGGTAGTAGTTGACCTTGCCGGGGCAGGGCATGAAGGTCTTCGGGTCTTCCGCGTTGATGCGGCTTTCCACGGCATGGCCCTGCAGCTTGATCTGATCCTGCGTGACCGACAGGCCCAGGCCGGCAGCCACACGCAGCTGCTCCTTGATGATGTCGATGCCGGTAACCATTTCCGTGACTGGATGCTCAACCTGCACGCGCGTATTCATCTCGATGAAATAGAAGCGCTCGTTCTCATAAAGGAACTCGAAAGTGCCGGCGCCACGATACTTGATCTGCTCGCAAGCGCGAACGCAAGCGGCATAGACGGCTTCGCGCAGATGCTGCGGAATGTGCGGCGCTGGCGCTTCTTCCACCACTTTCTGGTGGCGGCGTTGCAGCGAGCAGTCACGATCGTAAAGGTGGATGGCCTTGCCTTCGCCATCGCCAATAATCTGGATTTCGACATGGCGCGGGTGCTGCAGGAACTTCTCCATGTACACCGTGTCGTCGCCAAACGCGGCGCCGGCCTCGGCCTTGGTGACCAGCAGCGACTCCAGCACATCGGCCTCGTTGTGCACCACGCGCATGCCGCGACCACCGCCACCAGCGGCGGCCTTGATGATCACTGGCAAGCCGATCTGATTGGCCATCTCGATGGCATTCTCAGCCGTCACGGCACCGTCCGAGCCCGGCACGGTCGGCACACCGGCGGCCTTCATGGCGACGATGGCAGATACCTTGTTGCCCATCAGGCGAATGGATTCCGCGCGCGGCCCGATGAAAGCAAAGCCGGATTTCTCCACGGCTTCGGCAAAATCAGCGTTTTCCGCGAGAAAGCCGTAGCCCGGATGAATCGCCTGAGCGCCCGTCACTTCAGCCGCCGAAATGATGGCCGGAATGTTCAGGTACGACAGCTTGCTGGCCGCCGGCCCGATGCACACGGTCTGATCGGCGAGCCGCACATGCAGCAAATCCCGATCGGCCTTGGAATAAACAGCGACAGTCTTGATGCCCAGCTCTTTGCAGGCACGCAGGATGCGCAATGCAATCTCGCCACGGTTGGCGATGACCACCTTGTCCAACATAGGGGTGATCTCCGCTTAGACGATGGTGAAGAGCGGTTGATCGAACTCGACCGGCTGGCCGTCCTCGACCAGGATGCTCTCGATCACGCCAGCCTTGTCGGCCTGAATCTGGTTCATCATCTTCATGGCTTCGATGATGCAGACCGTGTCGCCGACTTTCACCGTGCTGCCGGGTTCGGCAAAGCGTGCCGAGCCCGGTGCCGGTGAACGATAGAACGTGCCGACCATCGGCGAGCGTTGCACAAAACCCTGTGTGCTGGGTTCGCTGGCAGCAACGGCAGTGCCCTTGGCGGCCTGTTCGGCGGGCGCAGGCGCAGCGGCGACGGCTACCGGAGCCGATGCTGTCGGCAGGCTGTAATGCATGGCCTGCTGCGGACGGTTGCGGGCAATGCGTACCGATTCTTCGCCTTCGGTAATTTCCAGCTCATCAATGCCGGACTCCTCAACGAGTTCAATCAGTTTTTTGATTTTGCGAATATCCATAGCTAACTCCTGAAAAAAATAATTAGTGGGCGGTGCGCAAGTCGCGCAGGGCGTAGGTCAATGCCAATTCATAGCCGAGCGCGCCGAGACCGGTAATGACGCCAACGGCTTTGTCCGACAAATACGAGTGCTGACGAAAAGCTTCGCGTGCATGAACATTGGACAGATGCACTTCAATGAACGGAATGCTGACTCCCAGCAGGGCATCACGCAATGCGACGGAGGTGTGTGTGAATGCCGCCGGGTTGATGACGATGAAGCGGGTGCCATCAAGGCTGGCCTGATGAATGCGATCCACCAGAGCACCTTCGTGGTTATTCTGAAAGCATTCCAGGCTGACGCCGGCGTTCTCGGCTTGCGTTTGCAGGCGCTTGTTGATGGCCTCCAGCGTATCGCTGCCGTAGAGGCCTGGCTCGCGCTTGCCGAGCAGGTTCAGGTTCGGGCCATTAAGCACCAGAATTGCGGGCATATCCGTCATCCGTCAAATTGCCGAGGGCTTGGCCTGTCGCGAGGGGGTTGCCTATGCCAATTTTACGGCAATTTCGGCGAACCACGGCCAAACTGCAAAAGTTGCAGCCTCTTTCATGGCCGCCACCTTACAGAATGCCTGTACTGCTCGCAATCTTTCCATGATGCGTCTGAAATGACATTGCGACGAAATGTCGAATTTCAGCGGCTGTGTCGCGACTTTCGTCGGAACTCTTCTGCCGACCATCGACTGTGTTGCGCATTAATCTCATGACCGGGTGGACACGCGCCTATCAGGCAGCCTACTCTCTGCGCCATAAATAAAGAGGTGGACGCGCTCGACGGCCGTAACTCCCACAGCCGCTGCGCAGTCCACTCGAAATTCGAACACCAATCGAGGGCCGTTGCATGCGGAGTACTGTCGTTGTTCGTCTGTTGTTGTGCATTCCGCTCCTGTTGTTATCGCCGCTGCTGTTTGCGTCCTCCTCATGGGACATGACGCCAGGCGTGACGGATATCAGCCAGCAGGTCTTTAACCTCCACCGCACCATTCTCTATGTCTGCATCGCCATCGGTCTGGGCGTTTTCGGCATGATGTTCTGGTCGATCCTGCATCATCGCAAGTCCAAGGGTGCCGTTGCCGCACACTTCCACGAAAGCACCGTGGTCGAAATCATCTGGACGATCATTCCCTTTATCATTCTGATCGGCATGGCCATTCCGGCCACGAGAGTGCTGGTCGCCATGAACGATACCGGCGATTCGACCATGACCATTCGTGTCACCGGCTCGCAATGGAAGTGGAACTACGAATACCTGACCTACGACAGCGATAAAGATGTCGGCGTGTCGTTCTACTCGGTGCTGTCCACCCCGCGCGAGCAGTACGAGCGTCAGGGCAAGGGTTTCGGCTCGGGCAATCTGCCAGACTTCAAGAATCACCCCAACTATCTGATGGAAGTGGATCGCCCGCTGGTCATTCCCAGCGGTCAGAAAGTCCGCTTCCTGATTACGTCCGATGATGTCATTCATGCCTGGTGGGTGCCTGATTTTGCCGTCA
>CALEYY010000279.1 GCA_937928295.1 uncultured Moraxellaceae bacterium | reverse complement strand
GAGCTTCTCCAGCGACTTTCCCGAGCACGCGCTGTACCTGCTGCACTACCGCGGCTACGGCGGCAGCACCGGCAGCACGACCGAGCAGGCCAACCACAGCGACGCGGCCGCGTTGTTCGCCCGCGTCCACGCGCAGGTCGATGCCCTTCAACACGGGCTCGGCGCCGTAGCCGGCTTCGAGCTTGCCCACTTCGAGCAGGCCGCCGTTGGTCCGGAACACCACCGGGACATCGCCCAAGGGTGCCGAGGTCTGTTCTGTCTTGTTGTCGGTGCGGAATTGCCGATAGCCAAGCAGGCCAAGGGCAAGGACGCCACCGAGCTGTTCGACGTCTACGCCCTCGGCGTGATGCTCTACGAGTGCCTCGCCGGCCGGGTGCCGCGCGTGATTGTGGAAGTGAACAAGATCACCTTGCCGCATGCCTTCTATGAGGGCGACTACGAAAATGACCCGATGTATCGCGCCGAATTTCACACCTGGATTGCGCAGCTCTGGCAGGCAAAGGACAAGCGTATCGGCGAGTTGCTGGCGGAGGCGGGCGCGGCGCCCAAGGCATGAATCTGACCGAATGGGAGCAGGGAGGCCAGTATTTCGCCAGCTCGGAAGGGCGACTGTTTTATCGTGTGGCAGGTGAGGGCGAGCCACTGTTGCTGCTCCATGGCTTTCCCACCAGCTCATGGGATTTCCACAAGGTCTGGCCGACGCTGGCGCAGCGCTATCAGGTCATTAGTTTTGACAAGCTGGGCTTCGGCTTTTCAGACAAGCCGGTGGATGGTGATTATCGTATCGATGCACATCTGCAGCGCGTCTGGGCTTTGCTCCTGCATTTGGGGGTTAGCCAGGTCCGCCTACTTTCCCATGATGTGGGCAATACCATCACGCAGGCCTGGCTGGCACGACAGCTTGAGGGTACGGCCCCTGTGATGCTGACTCGGGTTTGCCTGCTCAATGGTGGTCTGTTTCCTGAAACGCATCGCATGCGGCCGTTGCAGCGATTGCTGTTGAGCCCGCTGGGCAAGTGGGTCGGTCGCTTCAGCAGTGCCCGCCGTTTTGGCGACGGTCTGGCTGATGTCTTCGGGCCGGCGACGCAGCCGTCGGCCGAGGAGCTGGCGGATTACTGGGTACTGATGTCGCGGCAGCAAGGGCAATATCTGCTGCACAAGCATATTCAATATATTCGCGAACGGCGTCGGCATCGCGAGCGCTGGGTGGCTGCCTTGCAGAACACACCGGTGCCGGTGAGCCTGATTGATGGTGTTCTGGATCCGGTATCAGGCGCGCACATGGTGGCGCGCTTTCGTGAGCTGTTGCCCGAACGGCGGGTGACCGAGCTTGACTGCGGCCATTTTCCGCAGGTTGAAATGCCGCTGCAGGTGCTGGCAGCACTTGATCAGCATTGGGCCGTCTGACGCCCATCGCTATACTGCGCATGACTTTTCAGGGTTTTCGTGATGATGTTTGATTTGGAATTTATCTGGCAGGGCAACAGCCTGCGTGACTGGAGTACGGCGCTGGGGCTGGCGCTGAGCATCAACCTCTTTGTGGGGGTTTTGAAGTGGCTGATTGAGCATCGGCTGGCCAAGCTGGCGCGGCAGTCAGCGACTGTGATGGACGATGTGGTGGTGGCCATGGCGCACCACACCAAGCAGCTGCTGGTGTTTGGCGTGACCTTGCTGGCCGGCACGCGCTACTTGGACTTGCCGGTGGCGCTGGATCATGTGCTGGTCAAGGTGGCGACCATCGCCGGCTTTCTACAGCTCGGGCTCTGGCTCAGCGGGGCGCTGAATTTCTGGATCGAGCATTACCGCCGCCAGAGCATGAGCCGCGACCTAGCTGCCACCACCAGCCTGGCCGCCATGAACTTCGTGGGCAAGATGCTGCTCTGGACTTTCCTCATCCTGTTCATGCTCGACAATCTGGGCGTCAATGTCACCGCCATGGTGGCGGGCCTGGGCGTTGGCGGCATCGCGGTGGCGCTGGCGCTGCAGAACATCCTCGGCGATTTGTTTGCATCGCTGTCGATTGTCATCGACAAGCCTTTCGTGATTGGCGATGTGATCACGGTCGATGCCTTTACCGGCAGCGTCGAGCATGTCGGCCTGAAGACTACGCGGCTGCGCAGCAGCTCGGGCGAGCAGATCATCATCTCCAACAGCGACCTGCTGAAGACGCGTATTCGCAATTTCAAGCGCATGCAGGAACGGCGAATGCTGTTCAGCTTCGGGCTGGTGTATCAGACCACGCCGGCGCAGCTGGCGGCGGTGCCGGGCATCGTGCGGGAAATCATTGCCATCGTGCCGCATGCGCGTTTTGAGCGCGCGCATTTCAAGGCGATAGGGCCGGCATCACTGGATTTCGAGGTGGTGTACTGGATGCTGAATCCGGACTTTCTGATGAGCATGGATGCCCAGCAGAAAGTCAATCTGGCCTTGTTCGAGCGGCTGCAGGCGGCGGGCATCGAGTTTGCGCACCCAGCGCCCACATCGCCATTGCGCTAGAAGCGAATGGCGATGTCGATGAGGTCTTGCGGGGCTGTTGCGCCAGTCGCGCCGCCGATCACGCCGGTCGCGGTGACAGTGGCCGCGCTGCCCGAGCTGCTCAGGCGATACAGCGTGGAGCTGCCCGGTTCGACGCTGTGGGCCATCAACAGGATGTTGTCGTTGTAGAGCCCGCTGATGTCGAAGCCAGCATGTCCGGCGAGGCTGATGCCCAGTGCGCTGATGTTCGTCAGCACGCCCAGCACCGGGTTGGCGGTGGTGACGGCGATGTTCTGTTCGCGAAGGCTGGCATTGGCGCGGTCAATAACCAGGAGTCGAGTGCTGGTGCTACCGCGAAAATTGTTGCTGTAGGCGGCAGCCACCACGGTGGGGTCGGGCGTGCCGGAAACCGCGGTGCTGGCGGTTACGGTGCCGGTTTCCACTTCCACAATGGCATTGGAGTCGTTGTCGCCAATGAGGCGCAGGCGGTTGGATGCGCTGCCGGTCGTGGCGATCAGCGGATTGAAGTCCAGCGTGTAGCTGACGCCGCCGGTCAGTAGCGTCGAGAGCGTGCTGACCGCCGTTGCTGCGCCGCCGGCAGGGGTGGTCGATGCCGCTGCTGGCAGCGCCAGATCGATACTGTAGAGCTTGCTGGCGTCGGTCAGGGCATAAAGCTTGCGATCTGACTGGCGCATATCGAAGCCGATAACCTTCTCGCCGGCGCCAGAGAGCCCACTGATGCTCACCGGATTGCTGATTTGGTCGGGCTGATTGGCATTGAAGCTGTAGTAGCGATTGTTGCTGGTCAGCGCCAGTACGGTCGGATTGGCACTGGTGATAAAGGTTAGTGCCTTGTACTTGATCCCGCCGGTGAGCGTTGGCGGTGTGCCGAACAGGCTGGCAGCATTGCCGCTGGCCGCTGGATTGATGTTGTAGATACGTTGAACGCCACCTACGGTCAGCATCGCCAGTCCGATATTGTTGGCAGGATTTATGTCATAGCCATCGATGCGGGTGATGTTTGTGCCACTGCCCAACAGCAGCTTGAATGAGTTTTGTGTGCCGTCATTCGGGTTCGGATTACCCTGCAAGTACAGGCTGTCGGTGCCGGCATCGAGCGTGAACAGGCGAGTGCCGCGTCCCACACTGGAGAAAGTATCTTCGTAGGCAGCGCCGGTGATGGTGTTGCTCGATGAGATGGGGGTGTCGGGCACTGTGTCGCCAGTGAGGACATCGGTGCGCCAGTTGGAGCCATTGCTGCCGATGATACGCAAGCGATCCACCACAGGATTGAAGTCGATGGTGTAGCCGATATCAGTCAGGTTCATTTCGGTACTGGTGCCATCGCTGACGAGTGTGCTGACTCGGATGAAGCTGCCGCTGCTCGGATCAATGCGAATGATACGGCCCTTCGTACCGGTCTTAGTTAGCGCGTAGAGCGCGCCTTCCGAGTTCCGGTAGTCGATGTCGAGCACCACTTCATTGAGATCCAGATAGTCATCCACGGAGGTCGAGGTGGTGGCTTGCGGCAGTGTTTTGACGCTGCGGGCATATTCCATGTTGTCGAGATCGACGCCGACAATGCTGCTGTCGGTGGTCAGAAAATAGGCATTAGCTGCCGAGACGGGAACTTTGAGCGTCGGTGCACTACCGCCGCAAGCAGCCAGTCCAGTGCTGAGCGCGATCAGCGTGAGTGATTTGAACAGGGAAAAACGACGCATCAGGAAACTCCAGAAGGGCTGAAACTTGCGCATGAGTGTAGCGACATCTGTGCCTAAACGCTCATGCACTTAACTGGTTGGCATGGTGCTGCAGATGATCGGCCATGAAGCTGCTGATGAAGTAGTAGCCATGGTCGTAACCGGCGTGACGACGCAGTATCAGTGGCTGGCCGCCGGCATTGCAGGCGGCCTCGAAGGCATCGGGATGCAGCTGTGCCAGAAACTGGTCAGACAGACCTTGGTCGATCAATAACGGCGGGCAGCGATGGCCGGCGGCGACCAGCGCCGTGGCATCGTGTTGCGCCCAGGCTTGGCGATCATCGCCGAGGTATCCGCCGAGTGCTTTTTTGCCCCAGGCACAGTGGCTGGGTGCGGCAATGGGCGCAAAAGCCGAGACTGACTGATACAGCTCGGGATGCTTCAGCGCCAGCGTCAGCGCGCCGTGGCCGCCCATGGAGTGGCCGAAGAGGCCGACGCGCGTCGGGTTCGCTGGGAAGTGGTCGAGGATGAGCTGGCGCAGTTCTGTTGTGACATAGCTGGCCATGCGGTAGTGCTTAGCCCACGGCGCTTGCGTGGCATCGAGGTAGAAGCCGGCACCGACGCCGAAGTCCCAGCTGTCGCTTTCACCGGCAATGCCGGCTCCGCGCGGGCTGGTATCGCAGGTGACCAGCATGAGGCCGAGTTCGGCGGCTAGGCGCTGGGCCCCGGCCTTGATCATGAAGGTCTCTTCCGTGCAGGTCAGGCCGGCGAGGTAGAACAGCACGGGCACTTTGCCGGTTGCTGCCTGCGGCGGCTGATAGACCGAGAAGCGCATGGGCAGGCCGATTACGGCCGAGTCGTGCTCGTAATAGCCTTGCACGCCGCCGAAGCAGGCGTGCGTACTGCGGGTGGTGAATGCCGTGGTCACGCTCAGAACTCCACCACGGAGCGGATGGACTCGCCGCGTTTCATCAGCGCGAAACCTTCGTTGATGTCTTCGAGCTTGAGCTTGTGGGTGATCAGCGAGTCGATGTTGATCTTGCCTTCCATGTACCAGTCCACGATTTTCGGCACATCGGTGCGGCCGCGCGCGCCGCCGAAGGCCGAGCCTTCCCACTTGCGGCCGGTGACGAGCTGGAACGGGCGGGTGCTGATCTCGGCACCGGCTTCCGCCACGCCGATGATGATGCTGCGGCCCCAGCCCTTGTGCGTACACTCCAGGGCATCGCGCATGACCTTGGTGTTGCCGATGCATTCGAAGCTGTAGTCAGCGCCGCCGTCGGTAAGTTGCACGATGGCATCGACGATATTGCCGCCGGCAGCGGCGATGTCTTTGGGATTGAGGAAGTGGGTCATGCCGAACTCGCGCGCCATTTTTTCGCGCTCGGGGTTGAGATCAACGCCGATGATCTTGCCGGCACCGACCATCTTCGCGCCTTGAATTACATTGAGGCCGATGCCGCCGAGGCCGAACACCACGACATTGGCACCGGCTTCGACCTTGGCCGTGAACAGCACCGCGCCGATGCCGGTGGTGACGCCGCAGCCGATGTAGCAGACCTTGTCGAAGGGGGCGTCTTCACGGATTTTCGCCAGCGCGATTTCCGGCACCACGATGTAGTTCGAGAAGGTCGAGGTGCCCATGTAGTGGAACAGGTCCTGGCCGTTCAGCGAGAAGCGGCTGGTGGCGTCGGGCATGAGGCCTCGGCCCTGGGTGCTGCGGATGGCCTGGCAGAGGTTGGTCTTCTGCGACAGGCAGAACTTGCACTCGCGGCATTCCGGCGTGTA
>CALEYY010000278.1 GCA_937928295.1 uncultured Moraxellaceae bacterium | reverse complement strand
CGAGCAGGAACTCGATGGCGGCAATTTCGTCCATGGAGTGCAGCAGCTTGCGCAGGATCCAGACCTTCTTCAGCTCGTCTTCGCCCATCAGTCGCTCTTCGCGACGGGTCCCCGACTTCTTGATGTTGATGGCCGGGAACACGCGCTTCTCGGCGATGCGGCGATCCAGATTGACTTCGTGGTTGCCGGTGCCCTTGAACTCTTCAAAGATGACTTCGTCCATCTTCGAGCCGGTTTCGATCAGCGCCGTGGCGATGATGGTCAGCGAGCCGCCTTCCTCGATGTTACGGGCCGCGCCGAAGAAGCGCTTTGGGCGCTCCAGCGCATGGGCGTCCACACCGCCGGTCAGCACCTTGCCGGAGCTGGGGATGACGGTGTTGTAGGCACGCGCCAGGCGAGTGATGGAGTCGAGCAGGATGACCACATCCTTCTTGTGCTCGACCAGACGCTTGGCCTTTTCCAGCACCATCTCGGCGACTTGCACATGGCGAGCCGGCGGTTCGTCGAAGGTTGAAGCCACAACTTCGCCGCGCACCGTGCGCTGCATTTCCGTCACTTCTTCCGGACGCTCGTCGATCAGCAGCACAATCAGGTACGAGTCCGGATTGTTGCGTGCGATGGACTGCGCCAGCGTCTGCATAAGCATGGTCTTACCGGCTTTCGGCGGGGCCACGATGAGCGAGCGCTGACCCTTGCCGAACGGTGCAATGAGGTCGATGGTGCGCGCGGTGACATCTTCCGTGGAGCCGTTGCCCAGCTCCATGAACATGCGCACCGTCGGGAACAGCGGCGTCAGGTTTTCAAACAGAATCTTGTTGCGGGCGCTTTCCGGCGAATCCAGGTTGATCTGGTTGACCTTGAGCAGCGCGAAGTAGCGCTCGGATTCTTTCGGCGGACGAATCGTGCCGGTAATGGTGTCGCCGGTGCGCAGATTGAAGCGGCGAATTTGCGACGGGCTGACATAAATGTCGTCTGGGCCTGCCAGGTAGGAACCTTCCGATGAACGCAGAAAGCCGAAGCCGTCAGACAGAATTTCCAGCACACCGTCGCCATAGATCTCTTCACCGTTCTTGGCGTGAGTTTTCAGGATGGCGAAGATGATGTCTTGCTTGCGGTTGCGGGCCATGCTTTCCAGGCCCATCGTTTCGGCGATCTTGATCAGTTCGCCAATCGGCATTTTCTTCAGTTCGGTTAAATTCATACCGTGCTTTCAATCAGAAATAAAAGGAGTAGGTGCATCTGGGCTGGACCGCAAAGGTCGTGTCGTTCGGCAAGGGACCACTGGCGTTGGAAGGTGCTAACGAGTAACAGGGCGCAGAGATCGAGGAGAACGGGTGCAGCGAAGATAGCGTGTTGTGAGACGGTGGCACTCGAGTGAGCGCCACCGACATGACTTATATAGTGGAGTCGATGAAGGCTGTCAACTGTGACTTGGACAGAGCGCCGACTTTGGTGGCCGCAATGGCGCCGCCTTTGAACAGCGTCAGCGTCGGAATGCCACGCACACCGAACTTGGCGGCGGTAGCGCCGTTGTCATCGACATTGACCTTGACGATCTTGATGCGACCGGCGTATTCGCCAGCGATTTCATCAAGCACAGGCGCGATCATTTTGCATGGGCCGCACCAAGGCGCCCAGTAATCCACCAGCACAGGCAGGTCGGATTGCAAAACATCGGCTTCAAAATTGGCGTCACTGGTGTTGACGATCAGTTCGCTGCTCATCGCGGCACTCCGCAGGTGGGATCAAGTGGTTGGTGATAATAGCACCGTCTATCGCAAATGCATGCAAGACAGACGCAATGCGCGCTGGGTAAACTCGAAGGCATGAGCCTAGGAGTCAGGCATCTGCATTTTAACGGGAGCATGCCACGCATGACCAGACCGCTGCGCTTGGACGATGGCCTCATGGCCGCCGTCGATTTGGGTTCCAACAGCTTTCATCTGGCGATTGCCCGCTTGGATCATGGCGTGATTCGCGTCACCGAAAGTCTGTCCGAGAAGGTTCAGCTGGCGGCGGGTCTGGATGCCGATGGCAATCTCGGCGAGGCAGCGCAAGAGCGCGGTCTAGCTTGTTTGTCGCGCTTTGCCCAGCAGCTGCACGGCGTTGAACCCAAGCGCATGCGCATCGTGGCCACCAATGCGCTGCGCGTGGCGAAGAATGCCCGCGATTTTGTGCGCAAGGCCGAGGCCATTCTGAATCATCCCATCGAAATCATTGCCGGGCGGGAAGAGGCGCGCCTGATTTATGTGGGCGTGTCGCAAACGCTGGCGGGTGACGGCCGGCGACTGGTGGTGGACATCGGCGGCGGCTCCACGGAATTCATCATCGGCACTGGTGTCGAGCCCTTGCTGACTGAGTCCCTGCAGATGGGCTGCGTGAGCTTCACGCAGCGCTTTTTCCCCGACGGCCACATCAGCGCCAAGGCCCTGGATCGCGCCGTTACGGCGGCCAAGCAGGAGATTTCCAGCATTCAGCTCGCCTACGAGGATCTGGGCTGGGATGGCGCCGTGGGCTCGTCCGGCACCATCAAGGCCGTGCGTACCGTGGTGCAGCAACTGGGCTGGGCCTCCAGCGACGGCCGCATCACGGCCGACAGCATCGTCAGGTTGCGCGAGCGCCTGCTGCAGTCACGCGATGTCCGCGATATTGATCTGCCCGGCCTGAAGGAGGATCGCCGACTCATCATGCCGGCCGGCTTTGCGATAGTCAGCGCGATTTTCGAAGCCTTCAAGCTCGATACCCTGGACTACTCCGATGGTGCGCTGCGTGAAGGCGTGCTGTACGACCTGCTGGGTCGATTTCAGCAAGGCGACATTCGCGATTACACGGTGGATTCGTTGCAGACGCGCTACAGCGTCGAGCAATGGCTGGGTCAGCAGGTGGCGGATACAGCCTGGCATTTGTTCCAGCAGACAGAGGCGGCGCTGGCCTTGCGCGAAGAAGATGCCGGCATTCTGCTGCGGGCCGCGCGCTTGCACGAAGTCGGCAAGGCGATCTCGCATACGGGCTATCACAAGCACGGTGCCTACCTGTTGCAGCATTCCGACATGCCGGGCTTTTCACGCCCCGAGCAGGAGTCCATGGCGCAGCTAGTGGCTTGTCATCGCCGCCGTCTCAAGCCTGAGCATTACAGCGCGCTGATGAACATTGGCGGGCTTTCCCTGTTCCGCCTGTGCCTGCTGCTGCGACTGTCTGTGTTGCTGCATCACAGCCGCAGTCGCGAATCGTTGCCGAGCTTGAAGTTGAAGACGGATGGTCAGTGCTTCGAGCTGCGCTTCCCGCGCGGCTGGTTGGCTGCGCATCCGCTAACCAAGGCCGATTTGGAAGAGGAGCAGGGCCATTTTGCCGGCATGGATCTGACGCTCGACTTCGCCTGAGTTTCACGCAGCTAATGAGTTGGCGCGTGACTCAGGCTTGGCATGCCCCAGCCTCAGGTTAGCTTCTCAAGCAATACCTGCTGAGCGATATGCGCCGGTTCATCGCCGGCATCGGCGCGCAGCCATTGGCCATCGGCCTGCAACAGCCAGGCTTGGGTGTTGTCGAGCAGGTAGGTGTTCAAGCCTTCTTCAATCACGCGATTGCGCAAATTCGGGTCGAGAATCGGGAAACAAGTCTCCACGCGCTGAAACAGATTGCGATCCATCCAGTCGGCACTCGAGCAGAATACCTTGGGGTCGCCGCCATTCTCGAAGTAGAAAATTCGCGTGTGCTCTAGGAAGCGCCCGACGATGGAGCGCACGGTAATGTTTTCCGACACGCCCGGAATGCCCGGCCGCAGGCAGCACACCGAACGCACGATCAGATCAATCCGAACACCTGCCTGTGACGCCTTTAGCAGGCCCTGCATGATGTGCTTTTCGGTGAGCGCGTTGATCTTCACGATGATGCGTGCCGGCAGCCCGGCCTGCGCGTTGCGCGCCTCCTGCTCAATCATCAGCAGTAGTTGCGGATGCAGCGTGAACGGCGCGTGCAGCAGCTGCTTCAGGCGCACCACGCGGCCCATGCCGGTCAGCTCCTGGAAGATCTTGTGCACATCCTCGCTCATCTCCGGGTTGGCGGTGAGCAGGCCGTAGTCGGTGTAGAGCTTGGCGTTGCCGGCGTGGTAGTTGCCGGTGCCGAGATGCACATAGCGCATGAGTTTGCGGCCCTCGCGACGCACCACGAGGATCATCTTCGCGTGCGTTTTGTAGCCCACGATGCCGTAGACCACGATGGCACCGGCCTGCTGCAGCTTGTTCGCGACCTCGATATTCGACTCTTCGTCGAAGCGCGCGCGCAGCTCGATCACCGCCGTCACTTCCTTGCCGTTGCGCGCGGCCTCGGCCAGCACATTGACGATCTCCGACTCCGGCCCCGAGCGATACAGCGTCTGCTTGATCGCCAGCACATTCGGATCACGCGCGGACTGGCGCAGGAAATCAATCACCGGCGCAAACGACTCGAACGGGTGCATGAGCAGGATGTCTTGCTGCTGCATGGCTTCGAAAATGCTGTCGGCTTTTTGCAGGATGGCCGGAATGCGTGGCCGGAACGGTGGGTATTTCAGGCGTGGTCGATCAAAGTCAGACAGCATGCGCGCCAGATTGACCGGGCCGTTGCACTGATACAGTGCCTCGTCGGTCAGCCCGAATTGGCGCAGCAAATAATCGATGATGCTGCGCGGGCAGTTGTCCGCCACCTCCAGACGCACCGCCGCGCCATAGCGGCGCGAGAGCAGCTCGCCCTTGAGCGCGATGGCCAGATCCTCGGCGTCCTCGTCCACATTCATGTCGGCGTTGCGGGTGACGCGGAACTGGAAGCAGCCATTGGCGGTCATGCCGGGGAACAGTTCGGAGACATGCTCGTGAATGATCGACGACAGCATCACATGCTGATCGCCGCCATCGGTCAGCTCGTCGGGCAGGCGCACCACGCGCGGCAGCGAGCGCGGCGCCGGCACCACGGCCAGCGACATCTGGCGCCCGAAGGCGTCCTTGCCATCCAGCGAAACAATGAAGTTCAGCGACTTGTTGACCAAGCGTGGAAACGGATGTGCGGGGTCGAGGCCGATCGGCGTCAGCACGGGCAGCACCTGCTCCTTGAAGTATTTGCGCACCCAAACGGACTGCTTCTCGTTCCACTCTTCACGACGCAGAAAGCGGATTTTCTCGGCGGCCAGGGCTGGCAGCAGGTCATCGTTAAGGATGCGATATTGGCGTTCAACAGCGGCGTGACAAGTCTTGGAAATCAGCTCCAGCACTTCCTGTGGCATCAGGCCATCCGGGCCGGGCGTGCTGCGCCCGAACGACACCAGTTGCAGCAGGCCGGCGACGCGGATCTCGAAAAATTCGTCGAGGTTGCGCGAAAAGATCAGCAGAAAGATGAGTCGCTCGATCAACGGATGACGGCGATCTGTGGCCTGCTCCAGCACGCGCAGATTGAAGTCGAGAATGCTCAATTCACGATTCAGATACAGCGAGGTGTCTTGCAGCCCGAACGGCTCCGGCGCGGTTGTCATGGGACTCATCCTTTTAGCTTTCATGACAGTACATCTCAGTTTGATGACAGCTTCGTGTCATTGCCTGGCCAAAAAGCGCGCCGCCGGCTCAGCGCGTACCGGCAAGCTCGCGGGCGCGCAGCAGACGCGCCGCTTCCGGGGCGAAATAGGTCAGGATGCCATCAGCCCCGGCGCGCTTGAAGGCCAGCAGCGACTCCAGAATCACGGCCTCGCGATTGAGCCAGCCATTCTGGAACGCGGCCACATGCATCGCGTATTCGCCACTGACCTGATAGGCAAAAGTTGGCATGGCGAACTGATCCTTCACCGCCTTGACCACATCGAGGTAAGGCATGCCGGGCTTGACCATGACCATGTCAGCACCTTCGAGATCGGAAGAGCACACGTCTGAACTCCAGTCACACTTGATGATCTCGTA
>CALEYY010000277.1 GCA_937928295.1 uncultured Moraxellaceae bacterium | reverse complement strand
GGTAAAATGGATGGTGAAACCCTCGCTCTCGGCCCGCCGCCGGGCGATCGCCGCTTTGTTGGCCTCGGCGAGATATTCGACGACGAGGACCTTTTTCTTGGCCTGCTTCAGGCGGCGGAGTTGCTGCAGCGACCAATCGACGGTTTTCGGGTCGTTGGCCGACGCCTTGTGGTCGATGCCGTAGAGCAAGTCCTCTTTCGCGATGCCGTCGATGGCCGTGCCGATCCTGAGCTACATCGCGCTCAACCTCGCCTACAGCTTTTACCTGAAGGACCAGCCGGTCATCGACATCTTCGGCGGTGTGGACGGACGGGATCTCGGCGGCGTGCTGCACGGCGTGCCGGCCGACGCGGCGCCGGCCGAGGTCTCGAACGGCAGCTTCAGCTGCGACAGGTCCTTGCGGGTCTCCACCAGCACCAGCGGGCCTTCGTCGATCACCACCAGCGGCTTGCGTTCACGCGGGACGCGCACCGGCACCGGCTCGGCAGCCATGGCGGCCTGGGCTGCCTGGATCTTCTCGCTGTCGCTGTTGACCAGGTCGAACGGATATTTCGGATCGCATTTCGCGGGCAGGTTTTTGGGAACGAGGAGATCCTGCTGCTTCGGATCGAGATTGCAGGGATCATCCATCATCGGCTTGGGCGACGAGCCATAAGCGGTGTGCGTCATCGCGAACACGTCATAGCCCGCGCGCGCCAGCACGCGCATGAACTGCACCATGACGCCGGGGTGCCGCGCGGCGACCGCGCCCCGCTGTTGCAGGCTGCGGGCGATCTGCGTCAGTCCGGCGAGACATTCCTCAGCACTTACCGTCGTGTCGGCATTGCCGTCTTCAAGGAGCGCGTTTATGCCAACGCTGATTAAATCCGGCGCGATTGCAGCCGATACCTACACCCGCGTCGATGCGGTTGATGGCGCTTTGACGCTGCCCGCCGGCGACATTCTGGTCGGCCTCGACACGCTGCTCGCGCACCACGCACAAGTGCTGGCGCATGCCGGCCGCAAGGGCGTGCAGCTGAAGCCAGACCAGTTTGCCGAGCAGATTGCCGACCTCGTGGCCGAGCTGGACTTGGTCGCCGTCGAATTCCCGGCCTTTGCCGATGGTCGTGGCTACTCCACGGCCTATCTGCTGCGCACGCGCTTCGGCTTCAAGGGCGAACTGCGCGCCGTGGGCGATGTGTTCAAGGACACGCTGTTCTACCAGGCCCGCGTCGGCTTCAATGCCTTTGCCATCCGCGATGACAAGGATGCCGAAGTGGCGCTGCGCGGCCTGGAGGACTTCAGTGAGGTCTATCACGCCTCGGCCGACCAGCCGCGGCCATTGTTTTTGCGTCGGGCCATCTGACGCAAATAGCAATCATTATCATTCGCAGCTATACTCCAGTCAGGCTGATAACCCCTGACTGGAGACTCTCATGTACCTTCCCGTTTTAGCTGTAGCACTGTCATTGATTGCCAGTAGCGCTCACGCGGCGGCCGAATGCACTGCACATCCCAAGAGTGAGCAAATGGGACTTGATGCCCTGCGCTCCCGGCTGCAGGCCGAAGGCTACCAAATCAAGATCTTGAAAGCCGATGGCAACTGCTACGAGCTTTATGGTCGCGATGCCGATGGCAAGAAAGTTGAAATCTACTTTGATACGGCCACCGGCAAGCCAGTGAAAATGCATATCGAATCCTGATACCGCTTGTTGATGCAAACAGCACCCCGCACCCGCACCATCCGCCTGTATCACTGGACACAGGCGGTGACCTTTCTGCTCGCCAGCGAGATTTTCGAGTTCGGCGAAATGCCACACCGAATTGCCGGTTACGGCCTGCTGGCGCTCATCGGTCTGCGGATAGTCTGGGGCATAGCGGGTGCTGCGGAAGACAGACTGAAACCCTATCTACACTCGCCTGGTGAAACCGGGCGCGAGCTGCTGGCATTCTTGCGCAGAGCCTCGCCGTCACAAACAGTGCGCTCGCACCTGGCGTTGGGCCACAGCATGGCCTTGCTACTCATGCTGCTCATGACGGCAACTGCGGTCAGCGGCTATTTGCAAACCACCGACCGCTTCTGGGGTGAGCAATGGATGATGGATCTGCATGGCAATCTGTCATCGGCGCTGACCTGCCTGGTGCTGGCACATCTGAGCACACAGCTTCTGCTGGCCTGGCGGCAGCCTGTCAGCCCGCTCCGGCGCATGCTCTGGAGCAGGCGAGACAAGGGCGCGATCAAGCCCCCTGAGCAGGCTCCGTAACAAAGCCTACTTTCGCCAGACCGGCCTGTGCAGCGGCGGCCAACACCTGGGCAACATGCTCATAATCGGCATGACGATCCGCGCGCAGATGCACTTCGCTATCTGCCGAGAATGCTTTCAGTGCAGTCGGCAAATCAGCGGCACTCACGGCCGTACCATTGACCAGCACCGCACCCTCCGCTGTGATGGCGATCTCGATCGGCTTCACGGCACTCGGCAAGACCTGCGATGACGCCTTGGGCAGATCGACCTTGACCGCGTGCGACATCATCGGTGCCGTGATCATGAAAATGATCAGCAGCACCAGCATCACATCAATGAACGGCACCATGTTGATTTCGGCATTGGCCTCGATCTCTTCGCTCGACTCGAAAGATCCGAATGCCATCTCAATTCACCTCGCCGGCGACGGAGCGTACACGCGACAGAAAGCGCTCCGAGCTGCTGGTAGCGTCCGGCGTTGCCAACTCGCGTGACAAGCCGGTGGACATCAACACGAAAACATCATGCGCAAACGAATTGAGCGCCACCAGCGTGTTGCGGTTGAGACGCACGAAGACGTTGTAAGCAACCGCGCCCGGAATCGCCACGGCAAGGCCGAAGCCGGTCATGATCAGAGCCTCGCCCACAGGGCCGGCAACCGTATCCAGACCACCCTGCCCCGTGGCCGCAATTGCCGATAACGCGTGGTAAATACCCCAGACCGTACCAAACAGACCCACAAACGGCGCGCTCGATGCCACCGTGGCAAGGAAAGTCAGACCACCCTCCAGGCGTGCCTTGTCCTGATCAATGGCACGCTTCAGTGATCGCGTCAGAAACTCTTCGGCCGTACCGGCATCAATCAGCGTATTGCGCTGACGCGAGTGGTGCTGCTCCACCGCGGTGAAGCCGTGATGCACCAGATGCGAAAACGGATCGTTGATGCCGAACGCACGCAGCTGGCGGGCAACGGCCTCCAGATCCGGTGCTGCCCAGAACTGCTTGAGAAACTCACGGGTTTTCGCCGAAGCCTGCTGGTAGCGCCAGCCTTTGCTGACGATGTAGAACCAGGTGCCCACCGACATCATGAGCAGCAGGCCAAGAATGGCCAGTGCTACCGGATCGGCCGCGCTGAGGAATTTTTGAAAATCAGAGGATGTATTCATGTTTGCTTACCGAGTTAAAGAAAAAACGATGGGCACGATGACCCAGGCCATGACGGCTTGCTGGCCCTGCCGCGCTGGCACAAAACGCCAATCGGCAACGGCTTCGAGAGCGGACTTGTCGAGGCGCTCATAGCCGCTGCTGCGTTGCAGCAGAATCGTCAGCGCTTCACCTTTGGGGCTGACCTGCACACGCAGCAACACGCGCCCGGCCTCCGCCAGCTTGCGCGACAACGGCGGGTAGCGTGGCGATGGATTGCTCAGATAATCGGCATCAAAGCGTGGCGGCAGCGTTGCCTCCACCGCATCAACAGCGACCGGCTCAGGCGCTGCAATCACGGCTGATGGCATCGCCTCAGCCACTTTCACCGGCTCCGGCGGCAAGCGCTTGACCGGTTCAATGACAGGCTGCTCCGCAGCCACTGGGGTTGTCACCCGAGTCACGGGTGGCTGCGGCTTTTGCACAGGGACAGGCTTGGGCGGCGTCGGTCTGGCTTTGGGCTGAACGCTGGGCGCAACCGGGGCCGGAGAGATCATGCGTACCGACATCAGCTGCACATCCGGCAGCACTGACGATGACCAGTGCATGCACGCCAGCAACAACAGGCCGGCATGAACCGCCAGCACCAGCGCGAGGCCGGTCTGTTCGACCGACCACGCCGCCGGCAACTGCGCCAGGCTAAAGGGCTTTCTCTGCCGCATCAGAACTTGTACTCAGCCGTCAGGATAACCTTGCGGCCCTGGCCGGGAACCGTGAAGCCGCCGTTGTCATAGAGCGAGTCGTAGTAAACCTTGTTGAGCAGGTTAAGCACATTCAGACGCAGGGTGTACTGCCTGTTTTCCCAGCTCGTCATGGCATCCCAGCGGTGATACGAAGGCAGTGTATTGGGGTCGAACTTGCCATTGGTAAACGCAGCCGTGGTCGAGGCCGAGCTTGGAGAATAGCCGGTACGCTGGCCTTTGGCCTCCAAACCGCCACCAACCGTGAACCCGTTGCCCAGCTTGTAGGTTGACCAGAGGTTGTAGGTGTAAGGCGGTGTATTACGCGGACGCTCACCCTTGAACTTCGGGTTGGCACCCGGCGCAACCTCCAGAATGCGTGCGTCCATGAGTGCTACACCGCTGAAAACCTCCCAGTTCGGCGTAATGCGACCCGCAGCTTCGAACTCGATGCCCTTGGTTCGGCGCTTCTTAGTCAAGATCGCCGCTGTCGACTCCAGGTCGGTGTTGCGCTCCCAATCCTTGTCAGCCTGATAAGCAGCGGTTCGCAGCGCCAGATCACCCCCAAAGAACAACCACTTAGCGCCAATTTCAGCAACCTGGCTACGCTCGGGCGGATGTGCACTGCCTGAGAGCTGGTACAAATCTGCGGTGGGGCTAAACGAATCGCTATAGCTCACATAGTAGTGCGCTGCCTCCGACGGCTGCCAAGACAAGCCTGTGCGATAGCTGTTCTCGTTGAATTTCAGGCTGGGAGAATTCGTCAGCGAGTAGTTCGCGCGCATGATGTCGCGACGAGCACCCAGCAACAGCTTCCAGTTCGGAACAAACTCGATCGTGTCCTGCGCATAGTAGGAGTAGGTATCGCCCTGATAGGTCGCCAGTGTCGCCGGATTGACGACATCCTTGGCGTATACCGGCTGCCCGGTAGTCGCCAGATTCATCAAGCTCCAGCGCTTCGAGTCCTCATAGAGGTATTCGACACCACTAACCACCTCATGATTCATCCCCAATGCCTCGAATGAGGTGCTCAGATCGGATTGCGCGACCACATTATCGGTAACGAACTGGCGCGTCTTGGCGCTGTTTCCAGTGGCCGACGGAGCTGTGCCGGCACCACTTGATGGCGCCGATGCCCAGTAGGCGCGCTCATAGTTTGACTTACGAATCTGGCTTCGAACCTGTGTGGTGGGCGAGAAACGATACTGATGTGTAGCCGTCGTGATGTTGGTGTCGCTGTCATCAAAATTGGCATCAATGCCCCAGAATGTCTTCGCTGACTGATCGCTGCGCGGACGCTTGTTCTGGAACCCGATGCCATAATCCGGATTGTCAGCGGTGCGCGTGGTGATATGACTGAGCACCAGCTGATTGTCTGTTCCCAGGCCCATGCCGGCACTGAGCGAGACGCCATCACGATGAACTTCCGGCTCGCTACCGGTCACCGGATTGCTGCGTACACTGCCTTCGTCGCGCTTCATGATATTCAGGCGCACAGCACTGGTGGCACCAATACGCTTGTTGAAATCACCCTTGATCTCCTGGTGATCCTGCGTGCCGGCCGCCAGTGTCAGCTTGTTGCGATCGCGCAGGTAGGGTGTTTTGCTGACTTGATTGATGACGCCGCCAGCCTGGCCGCCTTCGCCTATCTGGTGGTGTTTGGCTCGTGGATCGGCTTCAGCGCCACCAGCATCTGGATGGTCGAGCAGTTCGGGTTGGCGATGATGCCGTGCGTGCGGTACTGCGCGATGTCCTTCGGGTTGACCTCGGGCACCACCAGCGGGATGTCG
>CALEYY010000276.1 GCA_937928295.1 uncultured Moraxellaceae bacterium | reverse complement strand
GTGCCACAGGTTCTCAGCGGCCGGCGGATTAGCGGTCGGCTTTTGGCCGGAGGGTTGGCGAGGAGAAAGCGACCAGAGTGATGTGCTCAAAGGCACGGCGGCGATACGCAGTGGACGCTTGCGCCTTCAGAACGCCTATGGCTCGGAGTTACTGGCCCTGCCGGTGCCCGTTCTGGTGGAGTACTACGACACTGCCACTTCCAGCGGCTGGCGTACGGGGGCCGATACCTGCACCACGCTGGCCTCGGCAGACGGCTTCGAGCCGCCCTGCAATCCGCATCTGGCACAGGATGCCTGGTCGGCCAGCCATCGCGGCAATTTCGCTCAGGCTTCGTCGCCGCTGCCCGGCGTGACCACGCCGGAGCGTGTCAATATTGACCACACCGCGATCACGGCCGTCCCCGTCGTGCTCAGTTTTTCCGATCGTGACAGTCAGGGCCGTCAGGCCGTATGGGCATCTACCGTGGGTGTCACCGGCGAGATCGTCAAGCTTGATGGCGACGGCATGGGTCTGGTCGGTCGCTTCAAGCCCGATGGCGTCAGCACGATTTCCACCAGCGGTGCGTACAACCTGCTCGATCGTGATCAGCACCTGATCGTGGGTCAGTCCGATGCCTTGCAGATCTTCGGCGATAGCGAGGTCGGCAATCGGCACAGCGGCATCAACCGTTTACAAAACTTTGTGCTGCCCGCCGAAGCGCGTTGCGGCACACGCCAGGATGAGCTGGTCGGCATCACCATGCTGCCCGATGGTCATGTCGCCTTTGCCACCAAGTTCGGCATGGTCGGTGTGGTGCCGCGCCAACCGGAAGCCATGTGCGCCGCCAGCCTCAAGGTATTTTCAATCAATGGCGACGCCTGCAACGACAGCAGCATCCCGGACAGCGCACTCGAGCAAGTGTCGAACTCGATTGCTGCCGATGAAACCAGCGCAATTTATGTGGTGACCAGCTCGGCACAACATCGCATCAACTGGGATGGCCAGCAGCTGCGCAGCGCCTGGCGTGCGGCCTATGCCGGCGCTGGTGGTACCGGCAGTGGTCGCCTTGGTTCCGGCTCGGGCTCAACGCCGACGCTTATGGGCCAGCCCGGCAGTCGCGACCGCTTCGTGGTGATTACCGATGGCCAGCCGCTGATTCATCTGGTGCTGATGTGGCAGAACGATATCCCCGTCGACTGGCAGCCGATCAAGGCCGGCCGCGATCGTCGTATCGCCTGTGAAGTACCGGTCAATTTTGGCAATGACAGTGCGACCGAAAGCCTGTCCGAGCAGTCGGTGCTGGTGCGTGGCCATGCCTCGGTGGTAGTCAACAACCAGCTCCCGCTGAACCAGCTGTTGTCAGTGATTCCGGCGCAGGCACAGCCGCTCACACAGCTGTTGTCGGGCTTTTCGTTCAATCGTCCGCAAGGTCTGGAGCGCATTGACTGGGACCCCGCCACGCGCACTTGCAAAAAGGTCTGGGCCAATTCGGAAATCTCGCTGCCTAACGGTATTCCGAGTTTGAGTTCGAGCACCGGGCAAATCTTCGGCATCGGCTCGCGCACGATCAATGGCCTGGATACCTGGACGCTGGAATCTCTGGATTTCAAGACCGGCAAATCGCGCTACTTCATACCGAGCACGCCCTATCCAACCGATAACAGTACTTACGCGGCCACCACCATCGGGCCGGGCAACAGCGTCTGGACCGGCACTTTTGGCGGCATCACGCGCTATCAGAACTGTAGCGCCAGCGGTGACTGCGGCCGCCGTACCACCCTACCCACACAACACCTGCCGGCACCCTGAGTCGTGCACATCCACGGCAGCTGGGTCGTGGCACTTATCGAGGTGCTGGAGGCGACAGGCTGCGCGCGCACCGAGCTGATGGCGCTGATGCAGCTCAGCGAGCGCGATGATGTGGCGCAGATGCGGCATCCGGTGCATCGCATCGAGCCCCTGTGGCAGCTGGCCGACGAACGCATCGGCGCTCATGCCGGCCTGCAGGTGGCGGCGCACTTCCGGCCGCAGCACTGGGCGCAGCTTGGCCTGGGCTTGCTGAGCAGCCGCAATCTGGGCGAGATCATCGAGCGCATGACCGTGTTTTCACGGCTGATGACCGACGCCCTGTTCATGAGCATGAGCGCCGAAACGCCCGGCACGCTGACCTTACGCACCCGTTTTGCCTTCCCGCAGCCGCTGGAAGCCAGCCGCGTGGAGGCCTATGTGGGGGCGTCGCTGGCGCTGGTGAAAATGCTGATTCCGCAGCTGACCATGCCCCTGCGCGTGGACTTGATGCGCGAGCAGCCGGCAGATGCCACGCCCTGGCAGACGATCTTTGGCGAGCAGCTGCACTGGGGCCACGAGTGTGTTGCGCTGCACATTGCCGCCGATGATCTGCAGGCCGCCGTGCCCGGTGCCGACGCCACCATCGCCGCCATGCATCAGGCCTTTCTGCAGCGCCAGCTCAGCGAGCTCGACGACCAGACGCTGGTCGCGCAAGTCCGCCAGGCCCTCCGCCATCATCTCGGTCAGGCCGCGACCAATATCGACAACATCGCCGCGCGCCTGAACACCAGCGGCCGCACACTGCAGCGCCGCTTGCAGAATGCCGGCGTGCCGTTTCGCGACTTGCTGCAGCAGGTGCGGCAAGAGCTGGCCCAGCACTACCTGAGCAACACCCATCTCAGCCTCGGCGATATCGCCGAGCAGCTCGGCTATCGCCATCACAGCAACTTCACTCACGCCTTCCGCGAAACCAACGGATGCACGCCGCTGCAATATCGCCAGCAGGCACAGGCGGCTGCCTGAGCCGAAAGCCGGCAATTCGTACTGAATCAGCGCCATGAAATTATGATTTTGCGCCATGCCGATTAACGCCTAAACCATTGGTTGCCATGCAAAAAGCAATCTGTCATGGTGTTCGGCAAGGTGTCTTCTAGGGCACCAGCATGCCTATGCTCGACAGACTAAAAACAACAAGACAGGCGCTGACTCATCATGTCATTGAAGACCCTGCTGCTGCCCATCATCAGTCGCCGACTGTTTTCGCGCGAACGCCTTTTGCACAAGCGTGCCAAGGCCGAGCAGAAGCGCGTGAAGGCGCAAGCGCCGCATCAGCTGCACTATTTTCATCAGGTCGATGACCCTTACAGCGCGCTGGTCGCCGGCGTGCTGCCGGCCTTGCTGGCCCGTTATCACATCGAGCTGATTCCGCATGTGGTGAGCGCACCGCCGGATGCCGCCGCGCCCGAGCGCGACAAGCTCGTGGCCTACAGCCGGGTCGATGCCGAACACCTGGCTCGCCACCACGGTCTGAGCTTCCGCGATCCGGGCCGACAACCGTCCGCGACGGCGCTGGCCGAAGCCACGGCACTGCTGGTCGGCACACTCGATCCGCAGCGCTTCGCCGCACTGGCCGGCCCGCTCATGGCCAATCTCTGGCAGCTCAAACTCGACCTGCGCGACGGCATCGCGCAGCCGCAAGCCTGGGTCATGGCCTCGGCCGCCGCCATCGACGCCCATGTTCAATACTCGGATCAGCTGCGCGAATCCCTGGGGCATTATCTGGGCGGCATGTTCTTCTACGCCGGCGAATGGTACTGGGGCATAGACCGGCTTTATCACCTGGAACAACGGCTGCAGGACCTGGGCGCTCAGAAGCAGGGCCTACAGAAGCAGGGCGCACAGAAGCCCGGTGTCAGCGACCTGCTGTTTGCGCCAGCGCCGGACTTGCAAGCGGATGTTGCCCTGCCATCACCGCCCGATATCGACTTCTATTTCTCCTTTCGCAGCCCGTACTCGGCCATCGTCGCGCCGCGCATTTTCGCGCTGGGCCGACGCACCGGTGCCAAAGTGAATCTGCGCTTTGTGCTGCCCATGGTCATGCGCGGTCTGCCGGTGCCCGCCAACAAGCGCCAGTACATCAGCCACGACACCGCCCGCGAAGCCTTTGTGCGCGGCATCCCCTTCGGCTGCCTGAACGATCCGGTCGGACGGCCGACCGAGCGCGGGCTGGCGCTCATCCCTTACGCCGAGCGCATCGGCCAGGGTGAAGCCTATGTGCTGTCGTTCATGCGCGGCGTCTGGGCGGAAGGCATCGATGCCGGTAGCGACAAGGGCCTGCGCCAGATTGCCGAGCGCGCTGGCCTGAACTGGGCCGACGCGCAGCAAGCCCTGCGCAACGACGACTGGCGCCAGACCGCCGAGCGCAATCGCGCCGACATGTTCGGCCTCGGCCTCTGGGGCGTGCCCTCGTTCCGCGTCGGCACACAGGCCACCTGGGGCCAGGATCGCCTCTGGGCCGTGCAGGATGAACTACTGAAATCAGCCCCAAACCACCGCGAGACTGCCACATGAACCGCAAACTGATCTGGGCCGTTGCACTGGCCGTGAGCGCCGGCATCGGCTGGCAATTTCTGGAAGAGCCGGTGAGTCTGGCGCTGGTCAAGAAGGTCGCCGCCAAGCGTCTGAGTACCGACACCATGACCACCTTGAGCGATGGTCTGCATGTCGGCCTCTGCGGTGCCGGCGCACCCTTCCCCGACGACAAGCGCTCCGGCCCCTGCACGCTGGTGGTGGCCGGCCAGCGCCTGTTCATCTTCGACACCGGCAGCGGCAGCGCCCGCCACATCGGCGCGATGGGCTTCAATCCAGGCCGCATCGAAGCCATCTTTCTCACCCACTTCCACTCCGACCACATTGATGGCCTGGGCGAGCTGATGCTGCAACGCTGGGGTGCCAGCGCCAACAGCAAGCCGGTGCCGATCTACGGCCCGCCCGGCGTCGATGCCGTGGTTGGCGGCTTCCTGCAAGCCTATGAGCAGGACCATCAATACCGCGTCGCGCATCATGGCAATACCGTGCTGCCGACCACCGGCTTCGGGGCCATCGCCAGGACCTTTGCCATGCCGGGCGCTGAGCCGGGCGCTGAGCCGGTGGTGCTGATCAAGGACAAGGATCTGGAAATTTCCGCCTTCGCCGTCGATCACGCGCCGGTGCATCCGGCCGTGGGTTATCGCATCCGTTACAAGGATCGCAGCGTGGTGCTCAGTGGTGACACACGCAAGTCGGCAGCCGTCGCCGAAGCCGCCAAGGGCGCTGACCTGCTCGTACACGAGGCGCTGTCGGCCCCGCTGGTGGCCATCCTGCAGGAAAGTGCCGCCGCTGCCGGGCGTCATAATCTGGAGCAGGTGTTCAAAGACATCGTGAACTATCACACCTCGCCGCAGGAGGCCGCCGAAGTCGCCGAGCAGGCCCAGGTCGGCTACCTGCTGCTCAACCACATCGTGCCGCCGTTGCCACTGCCGGGCCTGAAAAAAGTCTTCCTCGGCGATGCCGCTCAGCGCTACAGCGGGCCCATCCGTATCGGTCAGGATGGCGACTTTGTCAGTCTGCCCACCGGCTCCAAAAAGATTGATGTCGGGTCGCTGTGAGCGCGCGTCACTTCCTGATTGCCGGGCTGCTCGCCGGCATGCTCAGCGCCGGCTACACCCTCGTGCGCCAGGTGCCCGCCGCCGGCCTACCGGGTGATGCCGTGGCGCGCGTCGGCGAGCGCCTGATTCTGCGCGATGAATGGCTGAAGGCCGTGGCCGCGACCGCCTCCGAGCGACGCACGCCGCTGACCGCGCTGCAGCAGCAACAGATCCTCGACAGACTCATCGATGAAGAACTGCTGGTGCAGCACGGCCTGAGCCTGGGGCTGGTGCAGCACGATCAGCGCCTGCGCGGGCAGCTGGTGTCGGAGGTGCTGTTCACCACCACCGCCAGCGTCGCCGACGAAGATCAGGATGATGCCGCGCTCGCCGCCTTCTACGCCGAGCATCCGGGCCTGTTCGTGCCGCCCGCTCAGCTGCGCGTGAAAGCCTGGCTGCTGAGTGCCGACGGCACGCGCAAAGACTTTCTGCCGCCGGTACCGAACAGCCTACTGCCACTGGGCAAGCTGCAGAACTACCTCGGCCCCGAGCTGGTCAATGCCGCCATGACGCTGCCCATCCTGCAAGACAGCGCGCCGATCAACAGCAACGGCCAGCGCGTCATCCTGCAAGTGCAGGAACAGCAACTCGCGCCCGCCCCGGCATTCGCGCAAGTGCGCGAGCAGGTGCGCCGTGAAGTGCGCCGACGCAGCGACGAGCAGGCCGTGCAGGCACTGCTCGACCGGCTTCAGCGCAGCTATCGCGTTGAAAAGGCCACGCTGCCGTGAACGCGCTTCGGCGAGTGCTGTCGGGCCTTATGCTGCTGCTTGCCGGCACGGTCGCTCATGCCCACAACCTCGGCACTTCCTATTCGCAATGGACGCTAGACGGCACCAATTCCACCGATAGCGCCGATGCCGCAAGCGGTGCCAGCTCAAACCAGCACGGTGCCGAAGTCCAAGCCCGCGTGCCGCAACTCCAGCTCAGTCGGCTTCAGCTCGACCCGCGCTACACGCCCGACTATCTGCCCAAGGTTGGTGCGCTGCTGGCGGCCGACCTGCAACTTTGGGCCGGCGAACAACGCTGCCCCGCCAGCCAGGTGCAAGCCCGGCAAGAATCCGAAGGCTGGGTCACCGCGACCTGGCGCGTCGATTGCCCGAGCACGGATAACTGGCTGATCCGCACACGGCTGTTCGAGACCGTGGCCCCATCGCACCTGCATTTCGTGCGTGTCGATACCGCCGATCACCACACGCAGCAGCAAGTGCTGAACTTCGCCGCACCCAGTCTAGCGATCAGCCAAAGCGGAGCGGCTTCCGACAGTTCACTGCTGCATTTCATCCGCATCGGCATCCAGCACATTCTCAGCGGCTGGGATCACCTCGCCTTCATCCTCATGCTGATTCTGCTCGCCGGCAGCCTGCGCGATGTGGCGTGGGTGGCGACCGGCTTTACCGTGGCGCACAGCCTGACCCTGGCCGCCGCCAGCCTCGGCTGGGTGCTGGTCGATCAAGCGCGTGTGGAAGCGCTGATCGGCTTTTCCATCGCGCTGGTGGCCACGGAAAACCTCTGGCTGAGCAGCGCCCGCGATGTCTGGATTCCGCGCCTGCTGCTCTTGGCCCTGCTCGTCTTTGCGCTGCTGACGCCCGATTTGAGCAGCGGCCTCACGCCTCATTTCCTGACCACCAGCCTGCTCATGGCCGGCCTGCTGCTGTTCACTGCCTGCTATTTCGCCCTGCTCGCCGACACGCCGAAACCGCAGCGCTGGCGGCTGGCGCTGACCTTCATTTTCGGCCTCGTGCACGGCTTCGGCTTTGCCGGGCTGATGGGCGAACTGCAGCTGCCACCGGCACAACTCATCCCTGGCCTGCTCGGCTTCAACATCGGCGTCGAGCTCGGTCAGCTTTTCGTGATTGCCCTGATCTGGCCGCTGCTGCTCTTGCTGCGACGCCATCCGCGCGCGGCGGCCTGGGGCACGCAAGGCGTGTCGGCGGCGGTCGCGGGTCTGGGCGTGTTCTGGTTCACGACGCGCTTGCTGGTTTAATTAAGCTGATTTGACGAAGCACTGATTTAACGAAATAGAGATAAGCCATGAAAAAAATAACAATCGCTGGTCTCGTGCTGCTCGCTGGAGCCGCCTGGCTCTATGTCGATCGCGAAGGCCATCCTGAAACGCCGGGCGTGATCAGTGGCAAGGCCGTTCCTGCGGCCATCCTGAAAGCCCGCAGCGATGCCGAGCGCGCCGTCACCGCTGGCACGCCTGACGCCAAACAGATCCTCTTCGGCGATCTGCATGTGCACACCACCTACTCGGTCGATGCCTTCGCCTGGAGCATGCCGGTCATGCACGGCAACGGCGTGCATCCGCCCGCCGAAGCCTGCGACTACGCGCGCTTCTGCTCCGGCCTGGATTTCTGGGCCACCACCGAGCATGGCGAATCGCTCACGCCCCGGCACTGGCAGGACCTGAAAGACACCGTCCGCCAATGCAACGCCGTCGCCGGCGACCCCGCCAACCCCGACATGGTGACCTTCCTCGGCTGGGAGTGGACGCAGATGGGCAATACACCGGAAACGCATTACGGCCACAAGAATGTGATTCTGCGCGACACCGACGATGCCAGCATCCCGGCCCGCCCGATCAGCGCCGGCGGCATGGCAGCCGCCGCCATGCGCGCTCAGGGTCGTCCCGAATGGCAGAACATCGTATCGCCCTACATGGACTTTGCCAGCCGGCAAACGCAGTACGACCAGCAGTACAAACTCGCCGAACTGCGTCGCCAGAAAACCTGCCCGGATGGTGTGCCTGAACGCGACCTGCCCAAGGATTGCGTCGAGTTCGCCACCACGCCCGCCGACCTGTTTGCCAAGCTGCGCGACTGGGGCAGCGAAAGCCTGGTCATCCCGCATGGCAACACCTGGGGCTTCTACACGCCGCTGGGTTCGACCTGGGACAAACAGCTCACACGCAAGGAGCATGACCCCGAGCGCCAGCGCCTGATCGAGGTCTACTCCGGCCACGGCAACTCCGAGGTGTATCGCGACTGGAAGGAAGTCGCCTTCGATGCCGAAGGCAAGGCCACCTGCCCGGCGCCAAGCAAGAACTACCTGCCCTCGTGCTGGCGCGCCGGCGAGATCATTCGCGACCGCTGCGGCTCGTTGCCGGCAGCTGAGTGCGAGCAGCGCGTGGCGAAAGCCCGTAGCGACTATGTAGCGGCGGCGCGCGGCGGCCATCTCGTGGTGCCCGGCGTGAAGCCGGAAGACTGGCTCGATGCCGGCCAGTGCAAAGACTGCTTCCTGCCCGCCTTCAACTACCGTACCGGTGGCTCCACGCAATACGCGCTGGCACTGTCCAACTTCGACGAGCCCGGTGAAGATGGCAAAGGCCCGCTGCGCTTCCGCTTCGGCTTCATCGCCTCCAGCGACAACCACGCCGCCCAGCCCGGCACCGGCTTCAAGCAGGTCGGCCGTGTCGCCAACACCGAGACCTACGGCCAGGACATGCCGCTGCGCAAATACTTCATCGACGAAGCCAAGCCGAAAGGCACCGAGCCGAAGACCGTCCCCTTCGACATCAACCAGAGTCGCTTCAACTTCCTGCAAGTGAACGAAAGCGAGCGCGCGCAGTCCTACTTCTACACCGGTGGTCTGGTCGCCGTGCACAGCCCCGGCCGCTCGCGTGATGCCATCTGGGGCGCACTCAAGCGCCGCGAAGTCTACGCCACCTCCGGCGAGCGCATGCTGCTCTGGTTCGACCTGCTCGGCGACAAAGGCATGACCGCGCCGATGGGCTCAGAAGTCAAAGGCGTCGGCATCCCGACCTTTCGCGCCCGCGCCGTCGGCGACTTCGAGCAGCTGCCCGGCTGCCCGGCGCACAGCCTGAACGCGCTCGGCAGTAAGCAGATCGAACAGATTTGTCGCGGCGAATGCTACAACCCGTCGAACAAACGCAAGGTCATCGACCGCATCGAAGTGGTCCGCATCCTGCCGCAGAACCAGCGCGGCGAAAATGTGAAAGACCTGATTGAAGACCCGTGGAAAATCTTCGCCTGCAGCGGCGACCCGGCCGGCTGCACCGTGGAGTTCAGTGACACCTCGGCCAAGCGCCAGGGCCGCGAAGCTATCTACTATGTGCGCGCCGTCGAGAAAGCCACGCCCACCATCAACGCCGCCAACCTGCGCTGCGAATTTGACGCCCACGGTCGCTGCATCGCCGTTAAACCCTGCTACGGCGACGAGCGCACCGACAGCAAGGACGAGTGCCTGGCACCCGCCGAGCAGCGCGCTTGGTCATCGCCCATTTTTGTGGACGATGGCTCTACGCCGAAAGCCGCTGTGCTGAAAGCCGCCCCTCTTAAAGTCGCTACCGGAGCCACTACCAAATGACTCGCCCCTACCTGCATTACGCTTGGGAAATCTCCCTGTACAGCGGCAAGACCCGCGCTTACTTCCGCTACAAGGGCATCCCATTTGTGGAAAAAACCATCCACCTGTGGACCATGCCGACCATCCAGAAAAAGGTGGGCGCCCAGGTCATGCCCGTGGTCGTCACGCCCGAAGGCGAATGGCTGCAAGACACCTCGCACATCATTGATGTGCTGGAGCAGCGCTTCCCCGACGCCCCCGTGGTGCCGAGCACGCCACGCCAGAAGATGGTCTCCAGCCTGATCGAAGCCTGGGCCGACGAATACTGGCTGCCCACCGCCATGCATTTCCGCTGGAGCTACCCGGAGAATTTCCGCGACCGCTTTCAGCCGGAAGTCGGCGATAACCTGCTGCCGTTCATGCCGCGCTTCATCAAGAACCGCGCCGTCACCCGCGTCGCCACGCTGCTGCGCAGCTACCTGCCCGGCGTCGGCGTGGTGCCCGGCCAGCACGACATCATCGAGCGCTGGACTCACGAACAGCTCGACCTGCTCGACGCCCATTTCGCCCAATACGCCTACCTGCTCGGCAGCAAGCCCTGCATGGGCGACTTCGGCCTCATCGGCCCGCTCTACGCCCACCTCGGCCGCGACCCCTGGCCCGCGCGCGAACTCATCGCCAAGCGCCCGAACCTGCACGCCTGGGTCAAGCGCATGATGAACCCGACCCAGCCCAAGGCTGGCAAATTCATTGCCGACGACGTCATTC
>CALEYY010000275.1 GCA_937928295.1 uncultured Moraxellaceae bacterium | reverse complement strand
TTTCCCTACACGACGCTCTTCCGATCTTCCGGCCCAGCGCATCACCATCAATCTGGCACCTGCTGATCTGCCCAAGGAAGGCGGGCGTTATGACTTGCCGATAGCGCTGGGCCTGCTCGCGGCCAGCGGGCAAATACCCTCGCAAGTGCTGGAACGGCTAGTGGTCATGGGCGAGCTGGCGCTGTCTGGCGAGCTTACGGCGGTGACCGGTGTGCTGTCGGCGAGTCTGGCCAGCGCGGCGTCGGGCAAGACGCTGGTGGTGCCGCAAGCGAATGCGCGCGAGGCGCGGCTGGCTCTCGCAACGCCGGTGCTGGCCGCGCCGAATTTATTGGCACTGGTGCGGCATTTGCGCGGAACCGAGCTGCTGGCTCAGGCTCCACTGCTTGAATCTGTTGAACCTTCTTTGATGCCGACCCTGCCAGATCTGGCGCAGGTCTGCGGCCAGCCCATGGCGCGACGCGCGCTGGAAGTGGCGGCGGCTGGCGCGCATTCCATCCTGTTCTACGGCCCACCCGGTGCGGGCAAAACGCTTATGGCATCGTGCTTGCCGGGCTTGCTGCCGCGACTGTCTGCCGAGGTGCAATTGCAGTCGGTCGCGCTGCATTCATTACGGGGGCTGGTGCGTTCGCAGGATCATCAGCCGCCGTTGCGCAGCCCGCACAGCTCGACTTCGATGGCGGCGCTGATCGGTGGTGGTCGAGCGATTCCCCGACCCGGCGAAATCAGTCTGGCGCATGGCGGGGTGCTGTTTCTGGACGAGTTGCCGGAGTTCAACCGGCAGGCGCTGGAGTCGCTGCGCGAGCCGCTGGAGTCGGGCGAGATTGTGCTGGCGCGCTCACGCCAGCAGCTGAGTTATCCGGCACGATTCCAGCTGGTGGCGGCGATGAACCCCTGCCCTTGTGGGCAGCGTGGTCAGGGCGGTAGCAGTTGTCGTTGCACGCCGGAGCAGATGTCGAGGTATCAGGCCCGATTGTCCGGGCCATTGCTGGATAGGCTGGATTTGCGTGTTGCCGTGCAGCCGGTGCCGTTGTCGGCGCTGGTGCTTGAGGCGAGTGACAATGAAAGCAGCGCGACTGTACGAATGCGAGTCTGTGCTAGTCGTGAGCGGCAGCAAGCTCGGCAGGGGTATGCCAATGCCTATCTGCCCGGTCATGAGCTGAGCCAGATGTTGTCGCCAGCCGTGACGCGGTTTGCGCAAGCGGCTGGCGAGCGATTGGCGCTGTCGGCTCGCGCCTATCACCGGGTCTTGCGGGTGGCGCGCACGGTGGCGGATCTGGCGCTGGCCGACGCGGTAGACAGCGCTCATGTGGCTGAGGCGCTGTGCTATCGCGGCAGTGTGCTGACGGACTAGGCGGCTTTAAAGAGTGCCTACATAAAAATCACGCTGAATGTTGGCGGCGTTTTCCGGCACATTGGCGTAATGC
>CALEYY010000274.1 GCA_937928295.1 uncultured Moraxellaceae bacterium | reverse complement strand
GCGCGCCGGCGCGCTGGGTGGGTTACGACGTCAGCAAGCTGGCGCCCGCGCCGCGGCTGGGGGAGCACACCGAATCGGTACTGCGCGAATGCGGCTTTGATGCCAGCGCGCTGGCGTCCTTGCTGGGCAGTGGCGCAGCGGCTCCGTTCCTCACCGATGCGGAGGTGTCAGCATGAGTGCCCCGGCATTGACCGTGACCCGGCTGGCCGGCGCGCTGGGTGCGGAAATCTCCGGGCTCGACCTGTCCCGGTCGCTGCGCCAGGATGACCTGGCGGCGCTGCGTAGTGCGTGGCTGGCGCATGGCGTCATCTTTTTGCGCGACCAGCCGCTGACGCCCGGGCAGTTCCTGGCCTTCGCCCAGGCCATTGGCACGCCGGTGGAATACCCATTTGTCAGCGGCATCCCGGGCTTTCCGGTCATCATCGAAGTGAAGAAGCTGGCGCACGAAATAGTCAACTTTGGCGGTGTCTGGCACAGCGATACTGCCTACTTGGAGCAGCCTCCGATGGCCACGCTGCTGCTGGCGCGCGAAGCGCCGCCTTACGGCGGTGACACGCTGTTTGCCAACCAGGTGCTGGCCTATGAGGCCTTGTCGGAGGGGATGCAGCGGCTGCTCGACGGCTTGGTGGCGGTCAACACCTCGGCCAAGGCAGATGTGTCACGCACCCGCGAAGACCGTCTGGCCGAAGCCGGTCGCGCTGACCAGCACACCCATTACGAGGCCGAACATCCCGTGGTACGCACCCATCCGGAAACCGGTCGCAAGGCTTTGTATGTCAACTGCGCCCATACCGCGCGCTTCGCCGGCATGACCGAAGAGGAGAGCGCGCCGCTGCTGCAATTTTTATTCACGCACCAGAAGAAGGAAGAGTTCACCTGCCGCTTCCGCTGGCTGGTGGGTTCCCTGGCGCTCTGGGATAACCGCTGCACGCACCACTACCCGGTCAACGATTACCACGGCTTCCGCCGGGTCATGCACCGCATCACGTTAGCGGGTGACCGGCCTCGTCACTAGTACATTGACACGTAAGTAACGGAACATAAATACAATCTCGTCATCATTACTTGGCGGATTCAAGTCTGAAGTGCAACACCCTGGGGTTCAATGAACGAGGGTGGAATGTTGCGGGCTGTTGAGCAGGAGTTCTCGATAGACCGCCAAGGGTGATCGTACGCCCAGGCCCTTTCTGGGTCGGTTGTTGATCTGATCAGCAATGGCATCGAGCTGATCCTGGCTGTAGCCCGAGAGGTCGGTACCCTTGGGCAGGTACTGACGCACCAGTCCATTGGTGTTCTCGTTGGAGCCGCGCTGCCACGGGCTGTGCGGGTCACAGAAGTACACAGCGATTTCCGTGCGACGGCTGAGCTCCTTGTGCATCGCCATCTCCCGGCCCTGGTCGTACGTCATGCTCAGGCGCATGGGCACGGCGATGCCCAACAGCTTGTCAGAGAAGGCCTGCATCACGTTGGCTGCGCTGGCAGGTTTGAACTCAGGCAGTTTGATGAGCATGAGCAGCCTGCTGGTGCGCTCGACCAAGGTGCCCACCGCACTGGCGTTGGCCGCTCCCTTGATGAGATCGCCTTCCCAGTGGCCCGGAAACTGCCGATCCTCAATCTCAGGCGGACGCAGGTGGATGCTCACCATGTCGGGGATCTGACCGCGCCGGTCTTGTCCTTTGCTGCGTGGCACGCGCTTGTTGTGGGCGTGGCGCAGGGTGGCAATCAGCTCACGCTTGAGTTCGCCCACGGGCTGTGCGTAGATGCAGTTGTAGATGGTCTCGTGTGACACGCGGTGCTCATGGCCTTTGGCGAAGATGCGGGCCAGTGTCAGGGCAATCTGTTCGGGCGACCAGCGCTCGCCCAGAAAGTGGCGCATCAACCCGAACAGGATGCCATCACGATGGAGCTTTCCCAGTGGGCGGCCCTGCAGGCGCCGCCGTTGGGCACAGGTACGTGCTGTGGTGCTGGCGTAGCCTGCGGGCTGTGCGTTGCGCCGCAGCTCGCGGCTGATGGTGCTTGGTGAACGACCCAAGACTTGGGCCATGGCGCGAACGCTGTACTTTTGCTGGGCCAGACTGGCCAGGGTCACGCGGTCTTCAGGCTGGAGCTGTTGATAGCGCTTGGATGGGGTGCTTTGCATCTGCGGACCTTACTCGGTGGCAGGTGTTGCACTTCAGACTTGAATCCGCCCTGCTCTTGTGACACAGTAAGACTAAGACCTTTGCCCGCCTGACCTGATGACGTCGAATCTCACCCGCCTGTGAATCCACCTGGTAAACTTGAAAGATGCTCTTTGCGATATCCAGGCCAATGATGGGGAGCGATGCTGCTTCGAACATGATGAACCTCCAAAGTGGGGTGGAAACACCCTCACTTTGGCATCCGCTGCCTGTTCAAGCCAGAGACCGAGATCGAGTGCACTGCACAGCACGTGATAGGTGGGGTGACCATGCCATCTGACTGGCTCAGAAATTCGAGGGGACTTCAGGCTAACAAAATCAAGTCCGGATTGCCCGGGGGGCTTGTATGCACAGGGCTACCACTGCGTCGGTCAGGTCATCAATCGAGATTCCCTTTTTAGGATTGAACCACAGCGCTGACCCGTTCAATAGTCCGAAGATCAAATGGCGCGCAAGCGACACCTCGCCTTGCAAGCAGCCGGTCGACGCGAGTTCTTGGAGCACGGGCGTCCATGTCGCTTCGTAGTCACCTTGCAGCTTCGCGATGACGTTGTGCTGCCTTGTGTTGAGAGAGCGGGACTCGTAGAGCACCGCATGCATGAAGTCGCTGCTTGGCCCCAGTAGCGTATCGAAATGCGATCGGATCAATTGCC
>CALEYY010000273.1 GCA_937928295.1 uncultured Moraxellaceae bacterium | reverse complement strand
CTCAACATTGCCGATGTACAGGCGGTGGTCTCGGCAGTGATTGGCGGTGACAACATTGGCGAGACTGTGGAGGGCCTGCAGCGCTTCCCGATCAACCTGCGCTATCCGCGTGAGATCCGTGATTCGCTGAGCAAGCTCAACGACCTACCCATGGTCACCGAGCGCGGCGCGCAGATTCGGCTTGGCGATGTTGCCACGCTGCGCATTGCCGATGGCCCGACGATGCTGCGCAGCGAGAACGCACGGCTATCGGGCTGGGTCTATGTCGATATCCGCGACCGCGATCTGAAGTCGGTGGTGCAGGACATGCAGCAGGCCGTCAGCCGGCAGGTCCGGTTGCCGGCGGCCTATGCCATCTCGTGGTCGGGCCAGTTCGAGTTCCTTGAGCGTGCCACGGCACGGCTGAAGCTCGTGGTACCGGCAACCTTGCTGATTATCTTCTTCCTGCTCTACCTGACCTTCGGCCGCATCGACGAAGCCCTGCTGATCATGGCGACGCTGCCGTTTGCGCTGGCCGGCGGCGTCTGGCTGCTGTGGTTGCTCGGGCATAACCTGTCGGTGGCCAGCGGTGTCGGTTTCATCGCGCTGGCCGGGGTGGCGGCCGAGTTTGGCGTCATCATGCTGCTTTACCTCAAGCAGGCTTGGCAGAAACGCCTGGATGCCGGGCTGACCAGCGAGGCCGATCTGCTCGTCGCCATCCACGAGGGTGCGGTGCAGCGTGTGCGGCCGAAGGCGATGACGGTGGCGGTGATTGTCGCCGGTCTGCTGCCGATTCTGTGGGGTAGCGGCACTGGCTCTGAGGTCATGCAGCGCATCGCCGCGCCGATGATTGGCGGCATGCTGACGGCACCGTTGCTGTCGTTGCTGGTGGTGCCGGGCGTCTTCTATTTGCTGCGCCGGTCGCGCTGAGCGAGGGCCTGTTGAGCCAGGGCATCGGCCCAGATGGCGCGCTTGGCCTCGTAGGGCATGCCGGCATGGGCAGGGCTGGTCGAGGGCAGGCGTAGCAGCTCAAGCGATGTGCCGAGCGCAGGCTGCACCTGCTTGCGCCAGCTGCTCTCGGCCTTGGCGCCGTTGAAGCAGACTCGACTGATGTGCGGGTGCTGTTGCAGAAAGCCGGCGAAGTCATTGACCACCATGCTGGCATCGTCGATGTCGGCATCGAGGCTGCCGGGGCGATGGCAGGATGCCAGCACATCCCACAGCGCGATGCCGTTGGCCTGCAAAATCGCCAGCCGGTCGGCATAGGGCAGCTCTGCCGAAAAGCCGAGCACATCAGCGAGGATGCGCCAGAAGGCGTTGCGCGGGTGGGCGTAGTAGGCCTGTGCCTGCAGCGAGGCCTGGCCGGGCATGCTGCCGAGAATCAGCAGACGGGCATCGCTACGAGCGACCGGCGCGAAGCCTCGCGCTTGCGCGCTATCAGCCACGGCCGGCTCCAATCACAACACCTTGTTGAAGAACGCGAACACGCGCTCCCAGCTGTCTTCGGATGCCGCTTCGTTGTACTTCGAGCGCAGCGGGCTGTAGTCGCCGAGCTCGCGGAAGATAAAGGTGTCGTGGTTGTTCATGTAGGAGTGACCGGCGTCAGGGTAGCTTTTCACATCGTGTTCGACACCGAGCTGATCAAGATGCTTGTTCAGCAGCTTGCCGTGCTTGCCCATGATCATGTCTTTCTCGCCCCAGCCGCCGACCACCGGGCAGATGCCCTGCAAGTCTTCGGCCTTGGGCGGCACCATGCCGTAGAACGGTGCCACCACGGCTAGTGGTGCCTGTGCGCCGTAGAGCAGGGCAAAGCGGCCGCCCATGCAGAAGCCCATCACGCCGACCTGCTGCACATCCAGCTCCGGCTCGATCAGCAGCCACTGGCGCACGGCCTCCAGCTGCTCGAACGCCAGACCCTTGCCGGTCTCGTGCGCGAGCAGCGTCTTGGTCACGCACAGCGGCTTCATCGAGCCGTTGTCGTAGAGGTCGGGCACCACCGCCGGGTAGCCGGCATCGGCGAGACGACTGGCGATGCGGCGAATGTCATCGGTCAGGCCAAAGATGTCATGGATGGCAATCACCGCCGCGCGCTTGGTATTGCGGCGCGCTGGCAGAAACAGCTCGCACTGCATGGCGTGGCCGTTGCTCAGCGACAGGGTGAAGCGGCGGTTGGCGACCGTCATGGTGGCTGTCCTTACAGAGTCTTGTTGAGAAATTTGGTGTATAGATCGGCGCTTTCGGTCGGACGCTCCAAGTGCGGCATGTGGCCGATGCCCTTGAACACGAACACGCGCGAGCCGGGAATCTTGCGCCAGATCGAGGCCATGCTGATGTGCAGCAGCTTGTCTTCATCGCCCCAAATGATCAGCGTCGGCACCTTGATTTTGCCCAGCTGATCGTCGAGTCGCGGGCCGTTGAGCTGGTTGAAGATGTACTCGTGACGCGCCACACGCTCGATGGCCAGCTCACCGACGGCATCCAGCACGAAGCCGGGCACGAAGGGCGGCTGGCTCATGGTCATGGCGTAGAAGTCATGGAAGCCGGGCATGTCTTTCGCGAAGAAGCCGTTCTTGCCGGCGGCGATCTGCTGGCGCAGCACGCTAGGCGTCGGGCTGCTGACACCGGAGGCATCCATCAGGCCCAGGCTGTGGACTTGCTCGGGATGGCGTAGCGCGAGCTCGGCGGCAATGAAGCCGCCCATGGAGTTACCGATCACATCGACCTGTGGGCTTTTCGGCTTCAGCGCTTTGATCACGCCACTGACACGATCGGCCTGAGGGCCGGCATCGTAGTTGGCGGTCGGGATGAAGGTGGAGTCGCCGAAACCGGGTAGATCCAACGCGATTACGCAGCGATCGTCAGGCATTTTCTGCGCCATGCGGAACCAGTGCGCGCCACGGGCGGTGAAGCCGTGAATCATCACGATGCAGGGTTCGGCGCTATCCAGGTGGCGGGTGAAAACTTTGATGTCGTGGCCATCGACCGTGACCATGCTGGTGGTCAGGCCGGCGCGGTATTGCTCCAGACCCAGTGCCTTGTCTTGCACCCAGGCGCCGAGCGAGGCCTGCGCCAGACCGGTGGCAGTGAGACCGGCTGTCATGCAAGCGGCCAGCAGCAGGGGTTTCAGGGAAAATTTCATGGAGTTACTCCGTGCCATGCAAATCTGGCGATAGTTGTTGTCAGATAAAGTCAGGTGCCGAGACTAGCGGAGCCGGGGGCATCTGCCAAGCCTGTTGATTGGCCTGCCGCCAGCGCTGCCAGCTCATGCTAAAGGCAAGCCCAGCTCGGCCCGCAGCAATTGCGCAAAGGCATCGGCCATGGCCGGCGTGAACAGCGATTTGCGATAGCGCAGCGTCATGAACAGCGAATCGCCCATGCTTGCCACGCCCAGCGACACGCCCATGGGCATCGGCGCTGGTGGCGAAAAGAACAGCGCTTTCACCACGCCGGCATCGCCCATGTTCGGCGCTTCGGCGAGGCGGCCGAGGTTAGACAGCCAGGTCGTCTCCACCAGACTTTTGCGCACCAGCGGCAAAATGTCGCGCAGGCGTGCCTTGAGGATGGCTGGCAGCCAGCGCGGCACATCCAGCAGATCAATCAGCGTACCGGCCGCGCCAGCCTCTTTCAGCTGGATGGTCTGCGCTGTGATGTTGCGCATGGCGGTGGGCAGGTCGGAAATGCCATCGTCCGGCAGCTGCACGGTGGTGTAGGACGAGAAGTTGCTGACCACCTCGAACCACCAGGCCTGCGGCCGCAGATTTACCGGCATCATCAGCGATACGCGCCCGCCAACATCGCCCTGCTGCCGGTTCCAGCGCTGGATGGTCAGCGCCAGCGCCGCCAGCAGCAGGTCGTTGATGGTCGCCGGCTTTTCGCGCAGCGCCATCACGCGGCGGGTTTCGTCGGCGTTCAGCGCGATTTGCACCGTGCCATAGCCGCGCGGGCTGTTGACCAGATCCTGATGCGCCCCGGCCAGTCCGGCGATGCGGCCGGGCGGCGACCTGACCTGGCCGCCGCGCAGCGATCGCACCACCGTGCTGTCCGTGAACCTGCAGCCGCTCACCCGCGACGAGACCGACGCGCTGGCACGCGAACTGCTCAGCGACGCCGACCCCGCCGAGGCGACGCTGCTCGAGCTGTACGACCGCAGCGGCGGCAACCCGCTGTTCCTCATCGAGCTCGTCGCGCTCACCGAGGCCGGCGGCGGGGCCGACCTGCCCGACACGCTTCGCACCCTCATCGCCGCACGCCTCGACCAGCTCACGCTCGCGCAACGGCAGCTGCTGGAGAACGCCGCGGCTCGCGGACGCCAGCTCGCCGATGGTCTTCGGCGGATGTCAAACAAGCACCCGCTGATTGGCGACGTCCGCGGCCGGGGCCTCGTGATCGGCGTGGCCATCCTTGGCCTTGATGGATTAAAGAGATACGGATTCAAGACCTGATCCGGTATTTTTCGCACATTCTTGAATCGCAGGATTTCCATTCC
>CALEYY010000272.1 GCA_937928295.1 uncultured Moraxellaceae bacterium | reverse complement strand
CTGCGCAGGATGTTCAGGGTGATGAAGGTGAACACCACCACAAAGCACAGCACCACGTAGTAGTAGCCACGTTCTGCCCCCAGCGCCTGACCGAACAGCGAGGGTTGCGGCACCGTCAAGCCTTCCGAGCCTCCGGTCAGGTCGCCACCGTTGAGGATCAGGTGGTTGATGATCACGGCAAATGCCATCGTCGTGATGGCCAGGTACAGCCCTTTGAGACGCAGCGAGGGTATGCCCACGATGATCCCGGCGATGGCCGCGCTCACGCCGCCGGCGAAGATGGCCGCCAGCATCGGCCAGCCAAGTTTGCCGGCCACGATACCGGCCGTGTAGGCGCCGACCGCCAGAAAGCCCGAGTGCCCGAGCGAGATCAGCCCGGTCGTCCCGGTCAGCAGGTTCAGGCCCAACACCCCCACCGCTGTGATCAGCAGCAGCAGAATGACGGAGACATAGTACTTGGCCAGCAGCAGTGGCGCGGCCGCCAGCAGCGCCACCAGCAGACACGACCAGACGATGACAGGAACCGAGTCGGTCAGTGCCAGCAGCTGACGATAGTTTTGTTTGAAGTTTCCGCTACGCATCAGACACGCTCGATTTCAGGTTTGCCGAACAGGCCATAGGGTCTGACCATGAGAACGACGAGGATCAAAAGAAAACCAGCGATCTCCTTCATGCCGCGGCCGATATAGCCTTCCGACAGATTCTCGACCACCCCGATCAGAATGCCGCCTAGCGCGGCACCGAACACCGAGTCCAGCCCGCCCAGAATGACTGCCGGAAAGCTGCGCAGACCGGTCGTCCACATGCCGGGGTTGACGTCGTAGATCACGCCGATCAACACGCCGGCAATGGCTGCGAGCCCGGCCGACAGGGCCCAGGACAAGGCGAAGATGCGCTTGACATTGATGCCCATCAGCAGGGCTGCGGTTTGCACGTTGGCGGTGGCGCGCATGGCGATGCCGATCCGCGAATAGCGAAAGAAAGTCCAGAGGCCGAGCAGCACGACCGCCATCAGCCCAACGGCATACAGCTGCGCCGGGTACAGACCGGCCGGGCCGATCCTGATGACCTCCGTTGGCAGGCCCGCATTGAGCGGCATGGGGTCGGCGCCCCAGATCAGCACCACCACCGAGCGCAGGATCACGGCCAGGCCAATGGTCACCATCACCGTGGAAAACACCGGCTGACCAAGCATCGGACGGATCAGCAAGACCTCGATCAGAAGGCCAATCAGCACCGAGGCCGCGACAGTTGCTGCCAGCATGAGCCAGAAGCCAAATTGGAAGGTGCCGGCCAGGGTGAAGGCGATGTAGGACACCAGCATCATCAGCTCGCCCTGGGCGAAGTTCACCACGCCGGTGGCGCGGTAGATCATGGCAAAGCCCATGCCGATGAAGCCGTAGACCAGGCCGACGGCGATGCCGGAAATGACCAGTTGCAGAAAATAGTCCATCAGCCCGCTCCTGCGCCGTAGATGATCGCGATCTCTTTCGCGAAGGTTTTTTCGATGACGTTGCGGCGCACCTTCTGGGTGGCGGTGAGTTCGCCGTCGTCGTGGTCGAGTTCTTTTTCCAGGATCAGGAACTTGCGGATGTTCTCGACCCGGGCAAACAGCTTGTTCACACGCTTGACGTCCTCGTCGATCAGTTCGCGCACCTCGGGCAGCGCGGCCAGGCTCTTGTAGGTGGTGTAGGCCAGTTTGCGTTCTTGTGCCCACTTGCCGACCGTTTCGTAGTCGACCTGGATCAGCGCCGCCAAATAGTGGCGTCCGTCGCCCAGGATGATCGCCTCGCGCACATACAGGCTGTCCTTGAGCGCGTTTTCGATCTCGGACGGCGCGATGTTCTTGCCGCCGCTGGTGATGATGATGGCCTTCTTGCGGTCGACGATCATCAGCTCGCCGTTGTCAGCCAGCGCCACGATGTCGCCCGTGTGTAGCCAGCCGTCGATCACGGTTTTGGCGGTGGCGCTCTCGTCGTGGAGATAACCCTTGAACACGGCGGGGTGCTTGACGATGAGCTCGCCGTCTTCGGCGATCTTCCAGTTCAGGCCGTCGATGGGCAGGCCTGTGGCGCCCAGTTTGACAGCTTTTTCATGCTGGAAGAAAATCACGCCGCCGGACTCGGTCATGCCGTAGACTTGGTACACCGGAATGCCTAGAATACGGAAGAACTTCAGTACCTCGGGCGAGACGCTGGCGCCGCCACAGAAGCCGCACTGCATGCGGTCCAGGCCGATGAATTTCTGCAGATTGCGAAACATCAGCAACCACAGCACGAAGAAGTGCAGGCGATCCGACAGGCTGCGCTGGCCCCCTTGCGCCTCGACCTTTTCGAACAGACGGCGCCCGGCATCGAAGCAGCGCTGGAAAGCCCAGCGCTGAAAGCGCGAGGCGTCCTGCATGCGGATCAAAATGCCTTGCTGCAGCTTTTCCCAGATTCGCGGCACGCCCAAAAACACCGTGGGTGCGATCTCGCGCAGATTGACGGCCACTGTGTCGATCGATTCGGCGTAATTGACCACGCCACCGGTGAGCAGGTGCATGACCGTCGAGAAGGCACGCTCGGCCACGTGGCACAACGGCAGGTAGCAGACCACTTCGTAGTTGTGCCGGTCGAGCTTGAAATGCTCTTTCATCTTGTCCACGGAGATGATGAGGTTGCGGTGCGAGAGCATCGCGCCCTTGGGCGGACCGGTGGTGCCCGAGGTATAGACCAGCATGCAGGTGTCGTCGGGCTGGGTGTCCTCGATGGCGCGATCAAAGGTGCCCGCGTGCTGGGCCGATGCCGCAGCGTATTGGTCGCCAAGCTCGAGCACGTCGTCGAACGACATCAGCTGGTCGTGCTTGTAGCCGCGCATCCCCTTCATGTCGGCGCAGATGATCTTCACCAGGTCGGGCAGGCCGGTGGCGTGCTTGTCCATGGCGTCGAGCACCTTGTCGACCTGCTCCTGGTCGCCGCAGACCACGAACTTGCTGTTCGAGTGGTGCACGATGTATTGCAGTTCCGGCCACGGGTTGGTGGGGTAGATACCCACCACGACACCGCCGATGGCTTGCGTGGCCAAGTCGGTGAACATCCACTGCGGACTGTCCTCGCTGGCAATCGCCAGCCGGTCGCCCTTGTCGAAGCCCAGAGACTTGAGACCGAGTGCGAAGCGGCGCGCCGTTTCGAAATAGTGCTGCCAGGTCATCCGGTTCCAGATGCCGTAATCCTTCTCGCGAAACGCGAGCGCATCCGGAAAGCGCTGTGCCCAGTGCTGGAGCAGCTTGGGGAATGTGGTGTTGCCGTCGCGCAGCAAGGCGTCCAGGTTGTCGATCATGCGGCCTCCTTGGTCTTGCTGCCCAGGTAGGCGTCGATCACCGCCGGGTTGGCCGATATCTCGGCCGGCGTGCCTTCGCCGATCTTGCGGCCGAAGTTGAGCACGCAGACGCGGTCGGAGATGTCCATCACGATGCCCATGTCATGCTCGACCATGAGGACCGAAATGCCGAGTTCGTCGCGGATGTCCAGCACGAAGCGGGCAATGTCTTCGGTCTCCTCGCTGTTCATGCCCGACACCATTTCGTCCAGCAGCAGCAACTTGGGCTCGGTGGCCAGTGCGCGCCCCAGCTC
>CALEYY010000271.1 GCA_937928295.1 uncultured Moraxellaceae bacterium | reverse complement strand
CCGCTGGCAACGCCTGCCACTCACTCACCCGCTGCCGCCACACTTTCGCCTGAAACGTCTTGGCGACATGGCGGAAGGCATGGCCATCAATATCGCCATCATACAAAGCCCGGCCGGCATCAAAGGCCGGCTCGTTGAACAAGGTTTCACCCTGCCCCTTCCAGCGCTCGCAAGCGGCCAGATTTTGCTGCATCAATGGCACAAACACGCGGCCGATCTCCGCCAGCAGCGGCTCCAGCGCAGCATCAACCTGTAACTCTCCGCTAGCCTGCAGCAGCGCCAGATCGCCGCGATGCAGCCTCAGCAGCCAGGCATGCAGTGCCGGTGCGCGCGATTGCATCCAGCGACACGCCGACGGATCACTCAGGTTCATGCCGAGCTGACCGTAAAGAGCAGCATCGGCCAGCGTCAGGCGCTCGCCCAGAATGAAAGGCCGCTGACGCAGCAATGCATCCAGAATGATGATCAGTCGCTCGAAGGCATCCTCGAGCAAGGCATGTGTGGCCGGAAAGCCCGGCCTTGACGGTGGCTGCACGCCCGCCGGCATGCCCGTCAGATGAAAGCCCTCGGGGGCCACGCTGAACAGATACGGCAGGCGCTCGGTCTGGCGCCGCTGCCAACGCGCCATCACCGGTCGCCTCAGCAGTCCCGGAATACCCAGCTCGCGTACCAGCCGCGCGCTGGCATCGTTGTCCAGCGCCGAGACCTTCCAGCGATTGTGATGGACCATATACAAGCCGAACTCATCGGCATAATCATCAATGAGTGCCGCCACAAAGTGCGCCACTGGGTCGTCCGGCAGCAAACGGCGCGATGCCTCGGTGCGCTGATCGAACCATTCGGCGATGGCGGTGGAGTCGTAGAGATTTTCGCCATCCGGCCCGAACAGGAACGGCACCAGCGGAAATTCGTCTTCGGCGGTCATACGCGGCCAAGTCAGCGACAACACGCCGCGCGTGAGCAGCTCGCGACGCAGGGAATACTGGATGCGTTCGGTGGTCGTGCCCTGCTCCGGCAACACCCGAAAATGCAGGCCGCGATAGCGACAGAGCAGGATGACTTTGAGCCCGAAGGGAGATAGCTCGGAGGTCCAGACGATCCACGGGGCTTTGGGTTTCGCGACGCGGGGCATGTGGAGGTCCTTGGGACGCTGTGTTATTTTGCACTCATCTTGTAACACATGAGAAAGCACATGACTGAAGCCACTTTCACATTTCGTGTCGATGACGACCTCAAAACACAATTCTCTGAGGCTGCCAAATCCAATGATCGCACGGGCGCTCAGCTTCTACGCGAGTTCATGCGGGACTTCGTGAGCAGTAAGCAAGCGGCTGTCGAATACGATGCGTGGTTCAAACGCCAAGTTCAAGCAGGCTTGGACTCTGCCAATGCAGGCCAATTAATCTCCGCCGAAGCTGTGGAGGCTGAATTTGCCGCTCGTCGTGACGCAACCCGTCGAAAACTGAGGCAATAAATCTCATGGAACTGGCATGGACGCCACAAGCCATGCCCTGAATCTACCCATCCAAAGAGACCCGCCATGCCCAACACCTTCGCCAATCAACACGCCCTCGTCACCGGAGCCGGCTCCGGCATCGGCCGCGCCACCGCTCTGCTGCTCGGCCAGCTCGGGGCCAGCCTGACGCTATGCGACCGCAACCCCGTCGCGCTGCAGGAAACTGCCGATCTGCTCAGCGCCAAAGGCACGCGCGTCGATCAGGAAGTCGTCGATGTGTCCGACTGGGCGGCGATGCAAGCTCTGGCTGAGCGCGTCCACGCCCGTCATGGCACGCTCGATGTGCTGGTGAACAACGCCGGCGTGGGCACGGCCGGGCCATTCCTCGATACGCCGATCGAAGACTGGCAGTGGGTCATGGGCATCAACCTGATGGGCGTGGTGCATGGCTGCAAGGCTTTCGGCGCTCGCATGGCGGCAGACAAGCGCGGCCATATTGTCAATATCGCGTCGGCCGCGGGCTACTACGCCGGCTCCGACATGTCGGCCTATTCCGCCAGCAAGCACGCCGTCATGGGGCTGACCGAATCGCTGCGACTGGAGATGGCCGTGCACGGCGTCGGCGTCAGCGCCATCTGCCCCGGCGTCATCAACACCAACATCGTCGCCGCCACGCGCATGCACGGCAGCACCGCCAAATCGCAGGACAAGCTGGTGGCGATCTACCAGAAGCGCAATTACGGCCCGGAGCATGTCGCCGAGGCCGTGGTCAGCGCCATCACCGGCAATCGCGCCGTGGTACCGGTCAGCCCGGAAGCCTGGGCGCTCTATGCCGGCAAGCGTTTCCTGCCCGGCGTCATGGATGTGATGCAGCGCACGGCGTGGTTCAGGAAGCTGAAGCCGTCTTGAGAACAGGCTGGCCGTTCGCGAAAACGCAGAAGCTGTACTACAACATGCTCTGCTGAAATAGCATGCCGCCCGAGTAACACTTTTTGTTGCTCGTATTGACAACACACGGAGGTGTTGCTTCAATGAACAACATTGCGGCCAAACTACTTTTACGCGAACGACTGATCTTGGCCATCGGGCGCCATGTTGATTTAGTGATCTGGCAACTGCCTTCGCCTGTGCGTGGCAGCCAGCATCACTACAAATATCGGCTGGCCTATGTGGTGAATGATGTCTGCGTGTTGCGCTATGACAACGAGGCCGGCAAAGGCGATCACCGACACTGGCGGCAGATCGAAACGCCCTACCACTTCTCCAACATCAAACAGCTACGCGAGGACTTTCTTCATGACATCAAACAGTGGAATTTCCAGCACCGTGATCTTTGATATTCGCTCGCTGGATAGCGCGCTGGACGACTTCTCAGTTGCTTGGGCAGATGCTGTGCCGCAGACACCTCGCATCAGCTTTGCGTCTGCCGAACTGATGTTCAAGACGCTGGGCGGCCGCCGCCTAGAACTGCTGCAAGCCATGGGTGGCAAGGGTGAACTGGGTGTGCGCGAGCTGGCCCGGCTGGCCGGCCGCGATGTGCGGGCGGTACATGCCGATGCCCAGCTGCTGGCACTCGCCGGCGTCATCGACCGCAGCGACGAAGGCAAGCTCAGCTTTCCGTATCTGACCATTCATGTCGATTTCCAGCTGCAGGTGGCCTGAACGACCACCATCCTCGCGCTTTCAGTCAATCCTGCCGGCCGCTGCAATGCTAGCCTCTTTATGACCAATAAGTCACAGAGCCTCACATGATCGACTTCGCCGCTTTCTGGCAGGAACTCTCCGCCCGCCCCGATTTCTGGGGCTTCATCAGCATCCCCATCGTGGCCGCCATCGTGACCTGGGTGCATGTCTGGTGGGCAGTGAAGATGATGCTGTATCCGATCGACTACATCGGCATCCGCACGCCGCGCCTGCGCAAGCTGCTCGGCATCAATATCGACCTGCTCGGTTGGCAGGGCATCATCCCGCGCGGAGCGCGCCGAATGTCCGACATCGTGGTTGATAACGCGATCAGCAAGATGGGCTCGGTCAGCGATTTCGTGCGCCAGATGGAGCCGGAGAAAATCGGCAACTATGTGGCGCAGCATGTCAGCTCGCGCATCGAGGAATACACCGACGAGGCCATGACAGAGCGCAATGCGGTGTTCTGGGAAAACCTGCCGCCGCTGGTGCGCAAGGGCGTGTACCGGCATGTTCGCAACAATCTGCCGAAGGTCATGCAGCGCCTGATTCACGCTGTCATCGACGACATCGACAATCTGGTGGATGTGAAGGAGATGTGCGGCCGCCAGCTCGAAGCCGACCGCGCGCTGGTGGTGCGCCTGTTCAGCGAAGTCGGCGACGCCGAGTTCCGCTTCATCGTCAATGTCAGCTTCTGGATCGGCCTCGGCTTCGGCCTGCTGCAGATGCTGCTGTTCTACTTCCTGCCCTGGCACGCCATGCTGCCGCTCTACGCCGCCGTGCTCGGCCTCGCCACCAACTGGCTGGCGCTGGCCATGGTCTTCCGCCCGCTCGACCCGGTGCGCCTCGGCCCGTTCAGCTTTCAGGGTCTGTTCCTGCGCCGCCAAGCCGCCGTTTCCGACAAGTTCGCCGAGCTCTGCTCGCAGGAAATCCTCACCATTCACCGTTTCATGAGCGAGATGCTGATCGGCGAAAACTCCGATCGGGCGCGCCGCTTGATCAAGCGCCACATCAGCACGCTGGTAGATGACTCGCCGCTGGCGCGCACCGGTGCTCAGGTCATGATGGGCGCTGCCGGCTACTCCGAGTTCAAGACCCGCATTGCCGACCAGGGAGCTGCTTTTGCCCTGCTGCCATTGGCCGACAAGCAATTCAATCGCGAGCGCTCAGCCGCACTAGCCGAGCTGCTGGCTGGCAAAATGAAAGAGATGACGCCAGCTGAATTCCAGGGTCTGCTGCGCCCGGCCTTTCAACAGGATGAATGGATTCTGCTGGTCCTCGGTGCCGTCACCGGTCTGCTCGCCGGCACAGCACAGCTGCTGCTCGGCTTTGCCTGATACGGCAACAGGCGATACTGAATCCCAGACAGCAAAAAGCCCGCACTAGGCGGGCTTTTTGTTACCACAATATGGCTCCTCGAACTGGACTCGAACCAGTGACCCACGGATTAACAGTCCGTTGCTCTACCGACTGAGCTATCGAGGATCGGTGAGGACGCGAATCATAGTGATGACCCCGTGACCGGTCAAGCCTCTGCGCGACTGTTTGCTCAGAAAAAAGGCGCACACGACACAACCGCCCGGCCAGCCGGATCAAGGCAGCGCCAGACTCCACAGCGGCACCGTCACCAGCGACAACAGAATGCCAATCCCGAGCACCGCATTCGCCAGCTCCGGCTCCAAATGAAATTGTTCAGCCAAAATCGCCGCCGAGATCATCGGAGCCATCGCGGCCTGTAACACAGCAACACTCAGAATCGCCCCGGATACCCCCAATGCAGAACCCAGGCTCCACATCACCACCGGGGCCAAGGCCATTTTCCAGCCCAGCGCGACCCCCACCGGCAGCCACTGATGCCGCGCCAGCTGCAACTTCAGGCGCAAGCCCACCGAAAACAGCGCCAGCGGTGCCAGCGACTGAGCCAACCGGTGCAGCACGCTATCCACTTCGGATGGCCAGCCGCCCAGCTGCCCCACCAGCAAGCCGATGATCAGGCAGACAAAAGCCGGAAACAGCAGTACGCGTTTGACCACCGCTGCCGGCGTGGCCGCCTGACCGGCGTAGACCACGCCAACCAGCACGCCACCGAGGCTGAGCATGACAAAGCAGCCAAGCTGATCGGCAACGACGCCCAGCGCCAGTTGCTCGGAACCACGCAGGGCCTCCAGCATGGGATAGCCCATGAATGAGGTGTTGCCGAGGCCGCAGACCAGCGTCAGGGCGCCGATACGGCCGTTTGACCAGCCCAGGCGACGACCGAGGAAGCGACAGATCAGGAAAGCGCCGAGGAACACCAGCCACTGCGAAATCACCAGATACCAGAGATTGGGGTCGAGATGCAGGCGGGGAATCAGCTCCAGCACCATCGCCGGCAAGGCAATTTGAATCACCCACCAGTTCAGGCTGGGGGCCAGCGTGGCCGGTGGGTTACCGTAGCGACGCATGAGCACACCCAGCAACAGGCAGACCGACAGCAGTAACAGCGCACTCATCGCAACTCCAGCACAAGATTCTCGCAGGGCGCTAGGGTAGCCGATTCGGGGGGCAGGAAAATATCCTCACTTCGGTGTAGCGTTTCAGGTTTGGCATCGTCTAAGGCATGTAACCCAGCCATTCAGAGCGTAAAACATCATGAATCGACGAAATTTCCTGCTCGGCGGCCTGACCGGTCTGTTGGCCACTCGCCTAGCAAGCGCCGCCACGGCATCCGCCGACAAGCTCAAAGGCTTCATTCAGGCACCGGCATTCTGGCGCAAGAAAGTCAGCGGGGACGCTTGGGATGTGCTGTTTCAGGAGGTCACCGAGTCGCGTTTCTCCAGCCAGCTCAACTACGAGAAGCATGCCGGCACCTTTGTGTGTGCCGCCTGCTATCAGCCCTTGTTCAAGAGCACGGCAAAATTCGACAGCGGTACCGGCTGGCCGAGCTTTTTTCAGGCACTGCCGAATGCCGTCGGCCAGCGTGAAGATCGCAGCTTTTTCATGACGCGCGTGGAGTATCACTGCTCGCGCTGCGGCGGCCATCAAGGTCATGTATTCGAGGATGGCCCGAAGCCGACCGGTCTGCGCTACTGCAATAACGGCCTGGCCCTGCAATTCATTGAGCAAGGCACTGCCCTGCCTGCGCTGAGAGGTTGATCATGAAATCATTTTGGATGGCAGCCCTGCTTTGCGTCGCTCCGCTTTTCACACAGGCGGCCACACAGGCAGCGGCCGGCAAAACCGAAACGGCCATCTTCGCCGGCGGCTGCTTCTGGTGCAGCGAGTCCGACTTTGAAAAGCTCAAGGGCGTGAAGGCAGTCATCTCCGGCTATACCGGCGGGCATGTGGATCAGCCCAGCTATGCCCAGGTGTCCAGCGGTGCCACCGGGCATCTGGAGGCGGTAGAGGTGCAATACGACCCCAGCGTGGTCAGCTACGGGCAACTGGTCAGCTACTTCTGGCGGCATCATGACTTTCTCGATGCCGGCGGGCAGTTCTGTGATCGCGGCGAGCAATACGGCCCGGCCATTTTCACCGCCAATGCCGAGCAGGCGCGCATCGCTGCTGAAAGCAAGGCGGCACTGGCCAAAACTCGCGGCGTGAAGCAGATCGCCACGCGCATCTTGCCGGCCAGCCAGTTCTACCCAGCCGAGGACTATCATCAGGATTACTACAAGAAAAACAGCTTTCGCTATCAGTACTACCGCTTGTCTTGTGGCCGCGATGCCCGTATGAAGGTGCTTTGGCCCAACTGATGTTTCCAAGCTTATGCAACTGCCTGCCAGCTACGCCCTGTATTTGTTGTCACTCATGCTCGAACGCGGGCATGCGGTGGCCGATGTGCTGGCAGGCACTGAGCTGAGCGAAGCCGAGCTGGGCACGCATAATCGACGTATCGAAGGCCAACAATACGGGCGCATGCTGGCCAATGCCCTACGCATCAGCGGCGACCCGGCACTGGCCTACGAGCTGGGCCTGCGCAGCCAGCTTACCCAGCACGGCTTTGTCGGCTTCAGTCTGATGAGCAGCAGCACGCTCGAAGAAGCCGTGGCGCTAGGCCAGCGCTACCTCCAGGCACGCGCGCCTTTGTTTCACAGCCGAATCGAATATCAGGATGACTGGGTCATCGTCGAGCTGACCGAAACCATCTCGCTGGGCGTGCTGAAAAGCTTTACCTGCGACATCGTGCTGGTCGAACTCTGCTGCCTGTTCAATCGCCTGCTCAGCGGCCAGCCGACCCCGTCGCAGTGGCGCAGCGAGATTTGCGTGCCCTACCCCGAGCCAGCGCACTATGCCGCCTGGCAGGATCGCCTGCCCAAATTCCATTTCTCGCAACCGAGCATGCAGATCCGCTTTCCACGGCAATTGCTCACACAGCGCATTGCCACGGCGAATCCGGTTACGGCGCAGCTGGCCATCGCGCAGTGCGAACAGGAGCTGGCCGACCTTGCAGCAGCCGATGCCAAAGACCCCTGGGTCGCTCAGGTGCTGAAGCTGCTCATCCCCCGAGATGGCCGCTATGACCGCCTCAGCGAGCTGGCCGAGCACATGCACCTGTCCGAACGCACGCTCAAGCGTCGCTTGCAGGATGCCGGAACTTCCTATCAGCGTTTGCTCGATCAAGCGCGCCAGCAGCAAGCAGAGGCCCTGCTGGCCAGGCCCGATGCGTCGATTGCGCAAATCGCCGAGGCGCTGGGCTATCAAGACCCGGCCAATTTCACCCGCGCCTTTCGCCAATGGACAGGCTTGTCGCCCACAGCTTATCGCCGCCAGCAATTCAGCCCGGCCTGAAGCTGGTCATCAACCTGGCCCGATTTGACAGATATTCGGCGCAACTGCCCCTGACGCTCGCCCGCCAACCCGCCGTAATCTGATCGTGTCGGGCTTTCCTGCCCGTCGTTTTCAACGAGGCATCGCTTCATGACATCACCCAATTCAAGCGCACTGACCATGACCGATGCGCAGAAAGCCGAACACATCAAGAGCACCGTGCTCGCTGCCGGCGTCGAGCTGCGCGCACGCCACGGCTGGCTCAAGCATCAGGACGCCATTGGCGCCAGCATCATGATCATCTCCCTGCTGGGCATGATCACCAGCGGCACACTCTATGTAGAAGGCGTGATTGCCTGGTGGATCTGCGTGCCGGTCACCGCCATTTTCGCGTCGTTCATTCATGAGCTGGAACACGACCTGATTCACATCATGTACTTCCGCAAACAGCCGAAAGTCATCAACTTCATGTTGCTCATGGGCTGGATCGCCCGCGCCAGCACGGTCAGCCCGTTTGTGCGTCGCAAGCTGCATCTGCATCACCACAAGTTCTCCGGCACCGAGTCCGACCTGGAAGAGCGCGGCATCACTAATGGCGAGCGCTGGGGTTTGCGTCGTCTGCTCATGACGGGCGACAACATGCTGGCCGTCTACCTGCGCCCGATGACCATGCGCAACGCTACCAAAGCCTACATTCAGTCGCAGAAGCCGAAGAGCAAGGCCGAAGTTCACGCCATGGTGAAGGAGCAGGTCGGTGCCTATTTCCCGCTCGGCAACATCTACTACGCGCTGTTTCACGGCTGGGTGGTCTGGCATCTGGTCAGCTTCGGTGCCGGTGCCACCGGTTATGCCATCACCCTGCCGAGCTGGGCCGAAACCGGCCTGAGCGGTCTCGACATTTTCGCCGTGGTGTACATGCTGCCGGCCTTCCTGCGCACCTTCTCTCTGCACTTCATCAGCTCCAACATGCACTACTACGGCGATGTTGAAGCCAAGAATGTCATGCAGCAGTGCCAGGTTCTGAACCCATGGTGGTTGATGCCGATGCAGATGTTCTGTTTCAATTTCGGCAGCACGCACGCCATCCATCACTTTGCCGTGAAAGAGCCGTTCTACATTCGTCAGGCGAATGCCAAAGTTGCTCACAAGGTCATGCGTGAAATGGGTGTACGCTTCAACGACTTTGCCGCCCTCAAGCGCGCCAATCGCTTCTTCGCCAACCCGGAAACCACCGCCACGCCATGAAACTGAACGCACGCCATCTGATCCTCGACCTGCTGCTTGCCAGCACCAGCCATCAGTTGTCCGTGCGTGAAGCCATCACCGCCTGCGGCATCTTTGCCATCAGCGAAAACTCGGTACGGGTAGCGCTGGTTCGTCTCTCGGCAGACGGGCTGGTGCAGGCTGCGGGCCGTGGCCACTACCGGCTCGGCCCGCAGGCCATGGATCTGGCTGGCGATGTCGCTACCTGGCGCAGCGCCGAGCAACGCGTCCGGCCTTGGGCTGGCGACTGGCTAACGGTGTTCTCGGCCAGTCTCGGCCGCAGCAACCGCACCGCCCTCAAGCATCGCGAACGCGCCTTGCAAATGCTCGGTTTCCGCGAGCTGGAGCAAGGCCTGCATGTGCGACCAAACAATATCGAGCAGGATCTGAGTGCTGTGCGTCAGCGCCTGCACAAGCTCGGCCTGGAAGCGGAAGCCAGCGTTTTTGTCAGCAGCCACTGGGCGCAGGACGAAAAACTGCGCACGCTCTGGAACGGCAGCGAGCTGAACGAGCGCTACACCCAACTGCAACAACAGCTCGAAGCCTGGATGCAAAACGCGCCCGAGCTGGATGCCGAAACCGCCGCCCGCGAATCCTTCCTGCTCGGCGGCAATGCCATCCGCCATATCGTTTTCGACCCGCTGCTGCCGGAGCCGCTGGTCAATGTCGCCGCCCGCCTGCAATTCGTCGCCACCGTGCGCAAATTTGATCAGATCGGGCATGACATCTGGCAGACGCTATACGCCACAATACGCTGAAGGAAATGCTCACACAGGCACTGACTCCATGCGCATATTGATTATTGAAGACGATCTGGAAATTGCCCGCTACCTGCGAAAAGGTCTGAGCGAAGCCGGCCACACCGTGGAACATGCCGACAACGGCCGCGACGGCCTCTACCTCGCCACCGGCGAAAGCTTCGACGCCATCATCCTCGACCGGCTGCTGCCGCAAATGGACGGCCTGACCGTGCTCACCGCGCTGCGTGCTACAGGTGCCGCGATACCGGTGCTGATCCTGAGTGCACTCAGCCAGGTCGATGACCGCATCAAGGGCCTGCGCGCCGGCGGCGATGATTATCTGGTGAAACCGTTTGCACTCAGCGAATTGCTGGCACGCCTGGAGGTCATTACCCGCCGCAGCCAGCCGCAGGAGGCCGATAACGAGCTGCGCATCGCCAATCTCGTGCTCAATCGCCTGAGCCGCCAGGTGCATCGCGCCGGGGAAGAGATTCTGCTCAAGCCGCAGGAGTATCGCGTGCTTGAATACCTCATGCGCCACAACGGGCAAGTCGTAACCCGCACCATGCTGCTGGAAAATGTCTGGGACTATCACTTCGACCCGCAGACTAATGTCATTGATGTGCACATGTCCCGCCTGCGCGCCAAGATCGACAAAGCACCCTGGCCTCCCCTCATTCACACGCTGCGCGGTGCCGGGTACAGCCTTCGTGAGTAAGCTGACGCAGAACTGGTCTACTGCCACGCGCATCACGCTCTCCAATGCCAGCGTGATTCTGGTCTGTTTCCTGATTCTGGCCGGCGGCGTGATGGTCATGAGCCAGTACTTCATGCGTCAGCACATTCAGGAAAGCGTGCGCGCCGAGCTCAATATTATGGAGTCGGAATACCGGCTCGACGGCATCGTCGGTATGCGCGCACTGATTCAAGGGCGCATCCGCGAGCATTCAAGCCTAGATGAGCGCACCTACTATCTGGAGGATGCTCATGGTCAGTTTCTCGCCGGCAATCTGCCAGCTTGGCCAAGCGTCGCAAAAAAACCTGGTGAATTCCTGAGCCTGCCTAGCGCCAAAGACAGCGATGACTACAGCGTTGTTGCGCAATCGCGGGTATTGCCCAACGGCTACCGCATTTTCGTCGGTTTCGACGAACGCGAGCTCAGCTATGTTCAGCGCAAGATTCGCCAAGGTGCTACTTGGAGCCTGATTCTGGTGCTGCTGTTGTCTTGGCTGGCAGGGCGCTACACGACCCGGCTGGCACTGCGACCCATCGGGCAGATTCGCTACTCCGCCGGCAAGATCATGCAGGGAGACCTTCGCCATCGCATTCCAGTCGGGCAGAACGGCGACGAGTTCGATGCTCTCGCCCGCACGCTCAACGACATGCTCGATCGCATAAGCCAGCTCATCGCCGGTATTCGTGATGCCACCGACAACATTGCTCACGACCTGCGCTCGCCACTGACGCGCCATCGCGCCCGTCTGGAAAGCCGCCTGGACAATCCGCCCGCAACCGCTGAATGGTCACCGTGGCTGGAGGAAAGCCTGCGCGACATCGATCAGGTGCTAGCCACCTTTCAGGCCCTGCTGAAAATCGCCAGCATTGACTCTGGCCTACTGCGCGAAGCCTTCCAGCCGGTCGATCTGACACCGCTGATTGCCGATGCCGCCGACTTCATGGAGCCGCTCGCCGATGCCCGCCAGCAAACCTTGCAGGTGACACTGCCCGAGCAAGCCATCGTGCAAGGACATCGCGATCTGCTGTTTCAACTGCTGATCAATCTCCTAGATAACGCCGTGAAGTTCGCCCCTGTCGGTGGTCATATCCGTGTTGCGCTGGCTCAAAACCACAATGCCTGGGCGCTTTCGGTCAGCGATAACGGCCCCGGCATCCCCAAAACCGAACACAGCAAAGTGTTTGACCGGCTGTATCGGCTCGATGCCACCCGTCAAACGCCAGGCTTGGGGCTGGGGCTGAGCCTAGTGCAGGCCGTCACCACCTTGCATCAAGGCCGAATCAGCCTGCGTGACGCCGCCGAGAATCATGCTGACAATGAGCGCGGTCTGTGTGTGTCGGTATTTTTGCCCGCACACACGCCGGCTGCAGACGCCGACACGAAAAATGCTGGGCGCTGACTGGCAAGTCGTGTAGTTTTCTGATTGACCTTATAACTATAAAGAGAACACCCCACATGATGACCTCTCCCGCCCTGTGTACGCTGCTCTACTTTACTGCGCTGACTGGCCTGCTCGCCTTTGCTTACGCCAATTACCGCGTCGTGCTCGTGCTCACCGGCAAGGCCGCCGCCAACTCCTGGACGCGCGGTTCGCCAACCTGGACAGATCCCGCTATCGTCACCCGCCTGCATCACGCACATTTGAATTGTGTGGAAAACCTACCGGTCTACGCCGCACTCGTGCTGGTGGCCTACGCCACCAACCAGCTCGCCATCATTGATGGTCTGGCCTGCGTGTTTCTTGGCCTGCGCGTAGGCCAGACGCTGGTACACACCATCAGCGCCAGCGCCAGTGCCGTGTTCATTCGAGGCAATCTGTGGATTGCCCAGTGCCTGATCCTCGGCTACTGGGTGCTCAAGCTCTGCGGTACGCTGTAAGTCTGCCAAAAACGGTAAATCTGCTCCCAAAAAGCAGGCACAAAAAAGCCGCCAACCCTGCTCAGAGTTGGCGGCTTTTTTGTTGATTGGGAGCCTAAGCCCCCGAATCAGCTCAGGCAGTCATTTCCAGGATCTGCTTGAACAGTGCCTTCATCGGCTCGCTCGGGCGGGCAGACTGCATGGCCATGATCTTGCTCATGTCGCCTTCGACCTTGAGCTGACCGGTCATGAAGCCCTGCATGCCGGCACCGGCATCGCCTTCGAGGAAGATGCGGCGCAGCAGTTCAGCCGACAGAATCAGCTTGGTGCCAGCAGCGGGATTGTGACCCAGTTCAAACTTGCCACCGTTGAGAGCCAGATCGACCTTGCCTTCCGGTGCGTCATTGACCGTGACATTCAGCAACAGGCTGGCCAGACCAGCCGGTACATTGAGGTCGCCAGCAGCGGCGGTCAGGTCAGCGATCTGCGCAGTGTAGAGCCCCGTCCACGCAGCGTTGATGGTCCACCCAGCCGCAGTGTTCTGGATGACGTTCGCGCTAAGGTCGATGCTGTTTGCCGTTCCGCAATTGGCGAGCTGTGCGAGCCCGGTGACGAACATCGAGTCACAAAAGCCACCCCACTCCTCCCACGCTTCGCCGTTTTTGTCGTTCGAGCTGACAGCCGCAATATATGCAGAGCTGGCCTCGTCAAATCGGGCCAGTTTGGTGAGGATGAATGCCTTGAGCGTGTACAAGGGCGCCTGCTGGCTGCGCTCAAAGTAGTTGAAATTGGCCGGCGAGAGCTGATCGAGCTGGCCTACAGCCGCTCGCTGCCGCAGCGAAAATTCACCACCAGCCTCGCCAGCTTCGCCGCATATTCCCGCATCGCTGGCACATCGCCCGGATGCACCCAAACGTTTTTGAGCGATACCAGACCAGCAGCTTTGCGCCTGGCCACAAGCGCCGATTGGCGCTCGGCGTTGGTCTTAGCTGGGCTCATGGTGCAATCGCCTTCTGCGCCAAATAGAGTCGGCTTGTGTTTGGCTGTGCAGCCTGAAATTCCGCAGTGCACGCCAAACCTCATGGCTCGGCCAGCGCGTCGCGGTCCAGGATCTCGATGCCCGCAGACGCACCCAAAGATTCAGACCCCTGGTCGGAAATCGCCGGCTGATGGCGACACGCAGTTACGCCGCCATCGCGCGGCAGTACGCGAAGGATGTGGTCGCGGGGAAGATCCTCACCTGCAAGTGGGTGCGCATGGCCTGCCAGCGCCAGCTGGACGATCTGAACCGGTTC
>CALEYY010000270.1 GCA_937928295.1 uncultured Moraxellaceae bacterium | reverse complement strand
CGCTCTTCCGATCTGGTGGAGATGTCGCCACATTACTAACCGCAAACGATGTACTCATTCAAATACCCGAACATCGCACTTATCGGGTACATGAAGCACAGTTATTTACATTGCACTGCTGTTGCGCCTTAATCGATGCCTCACTATTCGGAGATCCCGACCTTGTCTAACGCCCTCACCCTGCAACGCAGCATTCGCACGCTGAGCGCTCTTGCGCTCACAACAGCCATCATCGGCGGCTGCACAACATTGGCCAAAGTAGGCGTAGGTCCCAGTGTTTCTGACCCCGGCACACGCACCACGGCATCGCGCCTGAATGATTTCAGCCTGGCACAATCCGTCCGTGTCGATATCTACAAGATGCTGCCAGCGGCCAACGATGCTCGCATTGAGGTGATCAGCTTCTATCAATCCATTCTGCTGGTGGGCGAAGTGCCCAACGAAGAGCTGAAAGCCCAGATTGGCGCCATTGCCAAGCGCTACAGCGATGTCAAGGCAGTGCATAACGAACTCAGCATTGGCGTCAATCGTAGCATCAGCGAACGCCTTGGCGATGACCTGCTGGAGCGCAAGGCCAATTTCAGCCTACTCTCTGCTGATGGCCTGCGCAGCAGTCAGGCCACAGTGACGGCCATCAATGGCACGCTGTACTTGATGGGCAAGCTGACGCAACGCGAAACAGATCGCGCCATCGTGCGCCTGCAAGCGCTAGATGGCGTGACCCGTATCGTGAAGGTGGTTGATGTGCTGCCTGACGACAACGCCGCCAAGGCAAAATCCTGAGGAGGCTTGCGCCTACTTTACGATCCGCAAGCCGGGCCGTGATTTCTTCGCCGCTGATGACGACGCAGGCACGGCGGCTTCTGCCACAGGAGCATCCGGCGAGTACTCGTTCTCTTCAAAGAACAGTCCCTCGCCGTTCTCGCGAGCGTAAATGCCCAGAACAGCACCAATGGGCACTTGCACCCAATGCGGCGTGCCGGCAAAACGGCCCGAAAATGACACTTCCGTATTCGCCAGAAGCAATTCGCGCACCGCTGATGGATTGATGCTCAGCACAATCCGTCCATCTTCGACAAACGCCTCGGGAACCTGAATACCCGGCCACATGGCATTGACCAGCAGATGCGGCGTCCAGCCCTGATCAATGATCCACTCGTTGATCGCGCGCACCAGATACGGTCGCGTGCCCTTCAATGGCATGACTCAGACTCCACGACGCATGTCGCGCTCAACATCCGTCAAGCTGGCCAGAAAGCCATCACGGCGGAAGATGCGGTCCATGTAGCGCAGCATCGGCGCGCAAGCTTTCTCCGGCAGATCAACCCCCAGAATCGGCAAACGCCAGAGGATAGGAGCCAGCATGCAGTCCAGCAGCGAGAATTCATCGCTCATGAAAAACGCTTTTTCCTGAAAGATAGGCGCAATCGTGATCAGGCTGTCACGCAGATCCTTGCGTGCCTTCTGAATGGCCAGCTCCTTGCCCTTGCCCACCAGTGCCGCATCCACCAGCGAACACCAGTCACGCTCGATACGATAGGCCAGCAAACGAGCTTGAGCACGCGCAACCGGGTACACCGGCAGCAGCGGCGGATGCGGAAAGCGCTCGTCGAGGTATTCCATCATGATCTTGGTTTCATACAGCGACAATTCACGATCCACTAAAACAGGCAACTGATTGTAGGGATTGAGATCGGCAAGATCAGCCGGGCGATTACTCTCGCGCACATTGACGACATCAACCGAGACGCCTTTCTCCGCGAGCACGATGCGCACACGGTGGCTATAGTGGTCGGCAGCATCCGAATAAAACGTCATTGAGGCGCGACGCGCAGCGGTTGCCATGGTGAAAATCCTCCTAACAACAAAAAGACAAAAGGGCGACACCTGTTCAGGCATCCCCCTTTGTCAAAAACTGGTCATCGCCACAGGCAATGACCAGTCAGCTTATTTGACGTCTTTCCAGAACTCTTTGTTGAGCAAGTAGACCGGAACCATCAGCAGGGCCAAGAACAACAGCACCCAGATACCCATGCTTTCACGCGTCAGACGACTAGGCTCGGACATGTAGGTCATGAAGTTCACGAGATCGCCAACAGCCGCCTCGAACTCTTCCGGGCCCAGCTCCTGCTCCAACGGGTCCAGCACATGTGGCATGCCGACATCCTTGAACACACGATTGTTAACACCCCAAGGGCGCTTGTCATCCGGATAGAAGTTGAGCAGATAGGTGTAGACCCAGTCCGGCGAGCGGAAGCGGGTTTCCAGCGACAGATCAGGCGGTGCATTACCGAACCACTTGGCCTGATCTTTCTGATTCACTTTCGGATCAATCGGATCACCGATCTTGTCCGAAGTGAACATCATGTACTTTTCGACCAGCTTGGGATTGATGTCCAGATCTTGCGACATGCGCTCGTAACGCAGGTACTTGGCACTGTGACAACCCGAGCAATAGCTCAGGAAGAGCTGAGCACCATGCTGCAGCGACTCCTTGTTGCGCAGATCAACCGGCGCCGTTTCGCACTCGTGCAGCTCGCCGCATGCGCCGCCTTCATTGGCCCAGACGGCTGTCGGTGCAAATACCAGGAAGAGAGACAGAATCAGCTTTTTCATCAGTGTGCTCCCCCGGTGACGCGATCAGGCACAGTTTTCACGGTTTCCATCGATGTGTAGAACGGCATCAGCAGGAAAAACAGGAAGTAGACAATGGTCAGAATCTGCGAAAACACGGTCTTGATCGGGTCCGACGGTGTGGCACCGAGATAGCCCAGGCCCAGGAAGCTGATGACAAACAGCGTCAGCCAGATCTTGCTCTGAGTGCCCTTGTAGCGCATGGACTTGACCGGGCTCTTGTCCAGCCAAGGCAGAACGAACAGCACCGCAATGGCCGCACCCATGGCAACAACACCACCGAGTTTGGACGGAACGGCACGCAGAATCGCGTAGTACGGCGTGTAGTACCAGACCGGGGCAATGTGCGGAGGCGTCTTCAGCGGGTTGGCCGGCTCGAAGTTCGGCTTCTCCAGGAAGTAACCACCACCATCCGGGAAGAAGAAAATCACGGACGAGAAAATCGCCAGAAACACCACGATACCTACCAGATCATGCACGGTGTAATACGGGTGGAACGGGATGCCGTCGAGCGGAATGCCGTTTTCATCCTTCACTTTCTTGATGTCCACACCGTCTGGGTTGTTCGAACCCACATGGTGCAGCGCAACCAGATGCATGAACACCAGTGCAACCAGCACCAGCGGAATCGCAACCACATGCAGCGCAAAGAAGCGGTTCAGGGTGATGCCGGAGATCAGGTAGTCACCGCGTACCCAGGTCACCAGCTCGTCGCCCACCACCGGCACAGCGCCAGCGAGGTTGAGAATAACCTGTGCACCCCAGTACGACATGTTGCCCCACGGCAGCAGGTAGCCGAAGAAGCCTTCAGCCATCAGAGCCAAGTAGATGGCCATGCCGAACAGCCAAACCAGCTCGCGCGGCTTCTTGTAGGAGCCGTAGAGCAGACCACGGAACATGTGCAGATAGATGACCACGAAGAATGCCGATGCGCCCGAGGAGTGCATGTAACGCAGCAACCAGCCATATTCCACATCACGCATGATGTATTCGATGGAGTCGTAAGCGCCCTCACCCGACGGGTTGTAGGACATGGTCAGCCAGATGCCGGTGACCAGCTGGTTGACCAGCACGATCATGGACAGCACGCCGAAGAAGTACCAGAAGTTGAAGTTCTTCGGGGCGTAGTACTTCGACATGTGGTATTCGTAAGTTTCAGTCGCGGGGAAACGCGCATCCACCCAGCCCATCAGGCTTTTGCCGATATTGGCCATTATGCTTTCTCCTCGCCCAGTACGACGATGGCATCCGACTCGTAGAAGTGCGGTGGTACCACGAGATTCAACGGTGCCGGCACATTATTGAAGACGCGGCCTGCCAAGTCGAAGCGCGAACCGTGGCAAGGGCAGAAGAAGCCGCCCTTCCACTCAGCACCTAGGTCTGCCGGGGCCACTTCCGGACGGAACAGCGGCGAACAACCCAAGTGGGTGCAAATACCGGTCAGAATCAGGAACTCCGGCTTGATCGAACGCACGGCATTTTTCGCGTACGCCGGCTGCTGATCTTCCTCAGACGATGTCGGATCTTTCAGATCGTTGTCGTTCTTGGGCAGATCGGCCAGCATCTGCGGTGTGCGACGCACAACCCAGACCGGCTTGCCACGCCACTCGAACACGGCACGCTGACCGACTTCAAGCTGACTGATGTCCGCTTTCACCGAGGCACCGGCAGCTTTCGCCTTGGCACTGGGATTCCAGGACTTCACGAAGGGAACAGCAGCCCCTGCGACGCCAACTGCGCCCATGGCTGCAGTGGCACCTATCAACAGGCGCCGGCGATCGACATTTACGCCGTCAGTACTCATTGACGCACTCTCCGAATCAGCTAATGGCAACCGAACATGCGCGTTTCACAGGCATTTCGGCACAGCATTGAAAACCGAGTAATGGTAATGAAATCACCTACGAGTGACAAGGCGATTGATCGCCTGAAACACCGGTATTGCAGGGTGTTTGTCCCGACGAGCGACAGCTTTTCAGTCAGCCTTTTTCAGGCACAAACAAAAAAGCCCGCAGATTTCGCTGCGGGCTTTCGGATTGGCTGGGGAACTAGGATTCGAACCTAGACAGACGGTGTCAGAGACCGTAGTCCTACCGTTAGACGATTCCCCATTATCAACCGCCCGAAGGCGGCCAATATTAACGCTTGGAGTACTGGGGACGCTTGCGTGCCTTGCGCAGACCGAGCTTCTTACGCTCGACTTCACGGGCATCACGAGTCACGAAGCCGGCTTTACGCAGCGGCGACTTCAGTTCTTCGTTGTATTCGACCAGAGCACGAGTGATGCCATGACGAATGGCACCGGCTTGACCACCAATACCACCGCCAGCGACGGTGACCATGATGTCAAACTTGTTCAGCAGCTCAACCAGCTCGAGTGGCTGACGAACAACCATGCGTGCAGTTTCGCGACCGAAGTAGATGTCCAGCGGACGGTCATTGACAACGATGTTGCCAGTACCCGGGCTGATGAAAACGCGTGCAGTCGCAGTCTTGCGACGGCCAGTTCCGTAATTTGTTGTCATGGCGCTCGGCTCAGATGATCAGTTCTTTGGGCTGCTGTGCAGAATGCGGGTGCTCGGCGCCACCGTAAACTTTCAGCTTGCTCAGCATGTCGCGGCCCAGCGGACCCTTCGGCAGCATGCCACGGACGGCGATTTCGATCGGCGCTGCCGGCTTGGCGGCAATCAGCTTCTCGAAGTTCACGCCCTTGATACCACCCGGGAAACCGGTGTGGTGCCAATAGACCTTGGCGTGCGCCTTGTTGCCAGTGATGGCAACCTTGGCAGCGTTCACGACCACGATGTAGTCGCCAGTATCAACGTGCGGAGTGAACTCCGGCTTGTGCTTGCCACGCAGGCGGCTTGCGATTTCGGTCGCTAAACGGCCGAGAGTCTTGCCGCTGGCGTCAACGACGAACCAGTCGCGCTTAACGTCTGCGGGCTTGGCACTGAAAGTCTTCATGTCAACATGCCTTCATAAAAACAGAGTCCGCGACCCCTGAAATTCAGGCTGTCGCAATGAGGTCGCGAATAGTACCCAAGGTCATCGACTTTGACAACGCCCAAGCGAATAAAAATTCATGCTCGGGCGCTTTCACAGGGACAGACCGGCAACAATCAGATCAATGTGCGAGCAATAATGCCCTTCATGATCTCGTTGGTGCCGCCGTAGATGCGCTGCACGCGGCAATCTGCCCACATGCGAGCAATCGGGTACTCCCACATGTAGCCGTAGCCGCCAAAGAGCTGAACGCACTCGTCGGCGACTTCGAACTGCAGGTCGGTTACCCAGTATTTTGCCGCAGCTGCGCTCTGAATATCCAGCTTCTTCTGCATGTGCAGCTCGATGCAGCGGTCAACATAGGTGCGCGCCACTTCAATCTTGGTATGAATTTCCGCCAGCTTGTACTGCGTGTTCTGGAAATCGCCGATGCGCTTGCCGAAAGCCTTGCGCTCGCGCACATAGTCCAGCGTCAGCTGCAGCGCGCCTTCCATCTGTGCTACGGCATTGACAGCGATGCCCAGGCGCTCCTGCGGCAGCTCTTGCATGAGATAGACGAAGCCCATGCCTTCGACGCCGATCAGATTTTCTTTCGGCACCTTCACATCGTTGAAGAACAGCTCGGAGGTGTCCTGCGCTTTCATGCCGACCTTGTGCAGGTTGCGGCCGCGCTCGAAACCGGGCATGCCGCGCTCGACCAGGAACAGGGAGATGCCCTTGGCACCCTGCGACGGGTCGGTCTTGGCGACGACGATGACGACATCGGCCATCTGACCGTTGGTGATGAAGGTCTTGGAGCCGTTGAGCAGGTAGTGGTCACCCTTGTCGATGGCATTGGTCTTGACGCCCTGCAGGTCGGAGCCGGCACCCGGCTCGGTCATCGCGATGGCACCGATGAGCTCGCCACTGACCATCTTCGGCAGCACGCGCTGCTTCATGGCATCGTTGCCGTAATGCTCGATATACGGTGCCACGATGTCGGTATGCAGGCCCCAGCCGATGCCGCTCTGACCCATCCGCGCGATTTCTTCCATGACGATGATGGAGTAGAGATAGTCAGCGCCAGGGCCGCCGTACTCTTCCGGCAGCGTCGGGCAGAGAAAGCCGTTTTCGCCAGCCTTCAGCCACAGCTCACGCGAGACCTGGCCGTCCTCTTCCCATTGCGCATGGTGAGGCACGGACTCTTTTTCGAGGAATTTGCGCAGGGTGTCACGAAAGCCTTCGTGGTCGGCGGAAAACAAGGTACGCGGAATCATGGTGTAGCTCCCAGTAAGGTAGTGGTTGGCCGCGATGATCTGCGCCGCCCGCCCCCTGCCAAGAGCTTAAACACTCAGGGGCGATGCTCGCGCGCCAGATACTCTCGCGACTGCATTTCCTGCAAACGACTTTGCGTGCGCTGGAATTCAAAGTTCAGCCGGCCCTGATCGTAAAGCTCAAGAATCGGGCGCTCGGCTGAGATGATCAGCTTCACGCTACGGTCGTAGAACTCGTCAACCAGGTTGATGAAGCGCCGCGCGGCATCATCGTTGGATGCCCCCAGCGCCGGCACATCCGCCAGCAAGACCGCGTGGTATTCGCGGGCAATCTCGATGTAGTCATGGGCGCTGCGGGGCTTTTCGCAAAGCTCGGCAAAGCGGCACATCAGCACATCGTCGGTGCGGGCGATAACCTCGACTGAACGGTCATTAATGTCAATAGGACTTTGCAAAGCGGGCGAGGCATTGGACAGCTCACGGAAGCTCCGCGACAAGGATGCCTGCGCGGCGGCATCCAGCGGTGCGTGATAAAGCTCGGCCTGCTCCAGCACACGCAGGCGGTAATCGACACCGGAGTCGACATTGATGACCTGGCAAAACTGTTTGACCATGGCAATGGCCGGCAGGAAGCGCTGGCGCTGCAGACCGTTCTCATAGAGGCGATCCGGCACAATGTTGGAGGTCGCCACCAAGGTCACGCCGCGGGCAAACAGAGCCTCGAACAGGCCGCCGAGGATCATGGCGTCGGCGATGTCGGTCACGAAGAACTCATCGAAACAAATCACCACGGCCTCGTCGTGAATCAGTTCCGCGACTGCTTTCAACGGATCTTTCGTGCCTTGCAAGGCTGTCAAATCCTTATGCACGCGCTGCATGAAGCGGTGAAAATGCACGCGCATCTTGCGGCGAAACGGAATCTGCTCAAAAAACAGATCCATCAGATAGGTCTTGCCTCGCCCTACCCCGCCCCATAAATAGAGCCCTTGAGCCGGCGTTTTCTGGCGCTTGATTTCACGCAGACGCGCCGGGCCACGCACTTTTTTGGCAACCTCAAACCGCTGAATCAGTGCGGCATGCACTTCCGTCAGCGCCACGACGGCACTGTTTTGTGCCGGATCGAACTGGAACTGGCCACTGGCGATATCGCGCTCGTAGCATTGCAGCGGGCTCATGCCCGACTCAACTTGCATCGTTAATCTCCCTGCAGGCGCTTTGCGCCCATGCCTTCAGCACGCCGAGCTGGCCGTGAAAAAAATGTCCTGCATCTGGCACGACGGTGATTTGCACATCGCTCGATGCCGCCGCCAGCCAATCGGCAATGGCGGTCGGCTCGACCACTTCGTCGGCATCGCCATAGATGACACGCGTGCCGGCCGGCAAGGTTTGCGCCGATAGTGCAAAGCGTGTCACTGGCGGTGCAACCAGCAACAGCGCAGGCGCTGAGACGACAGGATTCGCAGTCACAGCATCAATAGTTGCAACATCGGCAGTCAAGGTCACAAGCACTTGCGCAGACACATAGGCGCCGAAGGAGAAGCCGGCAAGCACGCGCCAAGGCAGCGCAAATTGCGTCTGCGCCCAGTGTGCCAGGGCCAGCACATCGCGTTGCTCGCCAATGCCCTGATCGAAGCTGCCAGCACTGGCGGCCACACCGCGAAAATTGAAGCGGATGGCTACCAGACCAGCATCGCGACAAACCCGCACCAGCGTGGTCACGACCTTGTTGTCCATGGTGCCGCCCATCAGCGGATGCGGGTGACAGACAATGGCAAAGCCGCTGGCCGCGCCCGAGGGAACACTCAGCGCCACCTCGATCTGGCCGACCGGCCCCGATACCAGCACGCGATGCTCGCCTTCGGAAAAAATGGCCTCAGACATGGGCTCTCCTGTACTCTGCGCTTTGAAACGAGTGGGGCCAGATGGTATAGATAGCAAGAAGCTGCGCCAATGCCACTTTAGCGCAGCGCTTCAGGAGATGCTGGACATGGGTGTATTGATTTATCTGCTGGTTTTTATTCTGGGCGCAGCAGCCGGCGTGGTCATTACCAAGCGCCAGGCACCGGATCGGCGCGTACAGGAGCTGGAAACCCTGCTGCAGGATCTGCAAGCACGCCATGACCGTTACCAGAACGATGTCAGCGATCATTTCAGCGAAACCGCCGAGCGCGTCAACGAGCTGACCCAGCGCTATCGCGAAGTGCACCAGCATCTGGTGCAAGGTGCTCAGTTGCTGTGCGACGACCCCAAGCGCAGCAAGGATGCCAATCCTGCGAACGCTTTCACCAGCCTGAATACGCCGGAAGTGCGCGAGCCGCATACTTTCGATCAGTACAGCGAAACCGATCTGGTCGACTACGAGCCACCGCGCGACTACGCCACCAAAAGTCCGCAAGACAAAGGCACGCTGGACGAGCGCTTCGGCTTCAAGTGAGCCGATTTGCCGGTCGCGAGGGATTTGCGACTAACGGAGGGCGCTGCAAAGGATGAACAGCCTTACTTTCAGCAGGTCTTTCCGCTACAATTTTCAACCGAATTCCGTACTTTCCCAGATTGGCATGCTGTGTGCTTCTGTGCCGGCAGCCCATTGGGTCAGCATTCCGCCGCCCCCGTAGAGGACACACCCCGTGCTCGAAGCCTACCGTCAACATGTTGCCGAACGCGCCGCTCTCGGCGTTCCCCCGAAGCCCCTGGATGAAGCTCAGGTCGCCTCGCTGGTTGAACTACTGAAAAACCCGCCCAAGGGCGAAGAAGCCTTTCTGGTTGATCTGCTGGAAAACCGCATTCCGCCAGGCGTTGACCAGGCCGCCTATGTGAAAGCCGCCTTCCTGGCCGCCGTCACCAATGGCAAGGCCAGCTCGCCACTGATTACGCCAGAGCGCGCAACCTACCTGCTCGGCACCATGCTCGGCGGCTACAATGTCGAACCGCTGGTCATCGCGCTCGATAACCCCGCTCTCGCCGCCACCGCTGCCGAAGCACTGAAGAAAACGCTGCTCGTGTTCGACGCCTTTCACGACGTGGAAGAAAAGGCCAAGAGCGGCAACGCCTACGCCAAGGCCGTGATCCAGTCTTGGGCTGATGCCGAGTGGTTCACCAGCCGTCCGGAAGTCGCCCGCGAAATCAAAGTCACCGTGTTCAAGGTCACCGGCGAAACCAACACCGACGACCTGTCGCCGGCCCAGGATGCCTGGAGCCGTCCGGACATCCCGCTGCACGCCAACGCCATGCTGAAGAACGCCCGCGACGGCATCGTCCCGGCCAAGCAGGGTGAAGTCGGTCCGCTCGCGCTGATCGAAGAACTCAAGGCCAAGGGCAACATCGTGGCCTATGTTGGCGATGTGGTCGGTACCGGCTCCAGCCGCAAGTCCGCCACCAACTCGGTGCTCTGGTTCACCGGCGACGATCTGCCGCACATCCCGAATAAGCGTGACGGTGGTGTCTGCATCGGCACCAAGATTGCCCCGATCTTCTTCAACACCATGGAAGACGCCGGCGCTCTGCCGATCGAACTCGATGTTGGCCAGATGAACATGGGCGACGAAGTCGTTCTGCACATCAACCACGACAGCGCTGAAGTGACCGCCACCAAGAATGGTGCCGAGATCGCCAAAGCTCCGCTGAAGACCCCGGTCCTGCTCGACGAAGTACGCGCCGGCGGCCGTATCAACCTGATCATCGGCCGCGGCCTGACCAAGAAGGCCCGCGAAGCCCTCGGTCTCGCCCCGTCGACCCTGTTCCGCACGCCGGTGCAGCCGTCCGACACCGGCAAGGGCTTCACCCAGGCCCAGAAGATGGTCGGTCGCGCCTGCGGTCTGCCGGAAGGCCAGGGCGTGCGCCCGGGCACCTACTGCGAACCGCACATGACCACCGTCGGCTCGCAGGACACCACCGGCCCGATGACCCGTGACGAACTGAAGGATCTGGCCTGCCTCGGCTTCTCCGCCGATCTGGTCATGCAGTCGTTCTGCCACACCGCCGCCTATCCGAAGCCGGTCGATGTCAGCACGCATCACACCCTGCCGGACTTCATCATGAACCGTGGCGGCGTCTCGCTGCGTCCGGGCGACGGCATCATCCACTCCTGGCTGAACCGCATGCTGCTGCCAGACACCGTCGGCACCGGCGGCGACTCGCATACCCGTTTCCCGATCGGCATCTCCTTCCCGGCCGGCTCCGGTCTGGTGGCCTTTGCCGCTGCCACCGGCGTCATGCCGCTGGACATGCCGGAATCGGTGCTGGTTCGCTTCAAGGGCAAGATGCAGCCTGGCATCACCCTGCGTGATCTCGTGCATGCCATTCCCTACGCTGCCATCCAGCGTGGCGAACTGACCATTGAGAAGAAGGGCAAGAAGAATGTCTTCAACGGTCGCATCCTGGAAATCGAAGGTCTCGAAGACCTGACCGTCGAACAGGCGTTCGAGCTGTCAGATGCCTCGGCTGAACGCTCCGCCGCCGGTTGCTCGATCACCCTGAGCGAGAAGTCGGTTGCCGAATACCTGACCTCGAACATCACCATGCTGAAGTGGATGATCTCGAACGGCTACGGCGATGCTCGCACCATGGCCCGTCGTATCGTTGCCATGGAGAAGTGGCTGGCTACCCCGTCGCTGCTGCGCGCCGACAAGGATGCCGAATACGCCACCATCTACGAGATCGACCTGAACGACATCAAGGAACCGATCCTGTGCTGCCCGAACGATCCGGACGACGCCAAGCCGCTGTCGCAGGTTCAGGGCACGAAGATCGATGAAGTGTTCATCGGCTCGTGCATGACCAACATCGGTCACTTCCGTGCTGCCGGCAAGCTGCTCGACAAGGTGGAAGGCGGTTCGCTCGCTACCCGCCTGTGGCTGGCTCCGCCGACCCGCATGGATGAGCACCAGCTGATGGAAGAAGGCTATTACAACATCTACGGCCGTGCCGGTGCCCGCACCGAAATGCCGGGCTGCTCGCTGTGCATGGGCAACCAGGCTCGCGTCGCGCCGAACACCACTTGTGTGTCAACTTCGACACGTAACTTCCCGAACCGTCTCGGTCAAGGTGCTGATGTCTTTCTGGCTTCGGCAGAACTCGCTTCTGTCGCCGCGGTGATGGGCAAGCTGCCAACCGTAGCCGAATACATGGAGTACGCGGGCAAGCTCGATGCCATGTCTGCCGACATCTACCGTTACTTGAACTTCGATAAGATGAGCGAGTACACGGATCAGGCCGACAAGATCAACATGGCTCAGCTGACCTAAGCCGCCCTATTGTGACGAAAAGCCCGGACTTGTTCCGGGCTTTTTTATGCGCTGTATATACGGTCTGGCGCTGAGGGGAAATGGTACTGGAAAACGCTGTGAACCCATCCCTAGGCGCTCTTCTCGGCATCCATGCCTCGAACGTTTCCCGCACCATTCCCCCTCAGCGCCAGACCTGCTTCAGTGCATCAAGAGCTCGGCTAAGCAGTAGCTACAGCACTCTCATCGGGATGATTCGAGGACGGACTTGAGCTGCGTCTTGACGGTTTTTTGATAGGCGCTCAGGAAGCCAGGAACAGCTTCGGCGCCTTGGTATAAGGCGGCCAGGTCGGCTTGCATGCGCAGGAACAGGTGCGCGGTCATGCTGGCGTCGGCCAACGCTCGGTGGTGACGGCCGTCGACGGGGATATTGTGCAGCTCTACGAGGGTTGCGAGCTTGTGGTTGCTGGCCCAAGGATAGAGCCGGCGCGCGATGAGGACGGTGCAGAGGAATTCGTGCTGGTGTGGCCGGCCGATTCGCGCGAGCTCGTGCTGCCAGAATTTGCGGTCGAAGCTGGCGTTGTGGGCAACGATGATGGCATCGCCCACAAATTCGGCGATTTCGGCCATGACCTGCTCGGGTGATGGAGCCGTGCGGATCATGGTGGGTGTGATGCCGGTCAGCGAGGTGATGAAGCCCGGCACGCGTACACCGGGGTTCATCAGACTCTGCCAAGAGCCGATTATCTGGCCATCCTGCAAGAGGACGGCCGCGACCTCCAAGGCCCGACCGCCTTGGTCGGGCATGAGGCCGTTGGTTTCAAAATCGAGGACGGCGTAACGAGTCATGCGCAAGTCACTTAAGCCGACTGAATACCCGTAATCAGCCATGGATTTTCCGCCTTGCTGCCATCACGCTCAAGGTGCCAGATATCCGTGAAGTCTTCCTCCACGCCTTCGACGGCGTCGCGATAACGGCCGGTGAAGCGGATGCTGACCTCGGCGAGACCGAACTTTTCATCGGCACGCACCAGCTCGGAATCAACCCGGATGACTTCGGTGTGTTGAGCGCCCTGCAGGCTGGCGCGCTCGGCCACCAGCTCGGCGTACAGCGCCGGCGTCGCATATTCCTCGATCTTGGCTAGATCATTCTGGTTCCAGGCGTCTTGCAGGGTGCGGTAATGCTCTTTCGCCCCATCGAGGAAGGCCGGGGTGTCGAAGCCGAGGGGCAAGGTCATGGGCACGGCATCGCTGCCGGCGCTGACCGGTGCGCTGCTGACAAGGTTGTCGCGGCGATTGCCGAAGACAGGCGGTACGGAAGCCGATGCGCTGGTGCCGACAGGTGCGCCGGCTCTGGCATAGGCGGGTTGCGGCACGCTGACTGGCGCATTGGCCGGGGCATTACCTTGGCGCATCAAGCGGAAAATCTTGAAGGCGACAAAAGCCAAGGCGGCAGCAATGAGGATGTCCATCATTTGCAGGCCATGGAAAGCGCCGCCGGCAAACAGTGCAGCGAACAAGCCACCGACCAGCAAACCACCGAGCAGTCCGCCCAACATGCTTTTCTTGCCCGGCATTGCCGGAGCCTGGCCAGCGGCTTGCTGGCGCTGCGCCGGCATATCGGCGCTTGACCGGTTCGGCTGATAAGGCGTGGTCTGATAGGTACGGCCGAAGGATTTACCGCCGCCGAAGCGCTTGGCGTGAGCCACTTCAGTGGTCAGCGTGAACGCCAGCAAGATCGTAAAAACTGCCCACAGCTTTTTCATGGTGTTCCTCTTGATTAAATTCAGACGCGACCGATTCTGGGTCGGACGCAAGCCTTTTGTGGTGGCAAGCTTACCCTATCTATCAGGATGTTTATGTCTGAGCGCAGCGCTCACGGTTTGCGCCAGACACTGGCCAGCCAAGGCTGCTGATCAGGCGGCAGTCCGGCTGGCCGGTAATAATGCTCAAGCTCGACAAAACCTGCTGCCGTCAGCAAGCACCGCCACGCTGCAAGATCGTGGTAGCTGCCGTAGCGCTGGCCGTTCCAGCCTTCCTCGTTAGTGCCGCGCGGATTCGAGCTGAACAGCACGCCGCCCGGCTTGAGCGACGCGTACAGTTCCTGCGGCACGCGTGGCAGTTCCCGGCCGGGCACATGGAACAGCGACGCGTTGGCGAAGTAGAGCGGAGCGCCGAAGCGATACACCATCAGGCCGGACGAAGCGGAGGCTTGGTCGCCGTCCACGGGAAGGAAGTGACTGCCGTCGGGCGCTTCCACAAGCGCCGAGGTGTCCGGGCGGGACGCCCGCCGGATCACATCGATGACGGAAAGGAGAAACGCGATCATGACCGCGCGCAGCGGCCCCAGGGCCAGCACGCTCAAGAGGCAGACGGCGGCG
>CALEYY010000269.1 GCA_937928295.1 uncultured Moraxellaceae bacterium | reverse complement strand
GCGAACTGCATGTCCCACTTGCGGTTGTAGCGCTCGCTGTGGGTCTTGTCGGTGAACACGCCGGTCGGGCAGACCTCGGCAAGGTTGCCGGAGAATTCGCTTTCCAGCGTGCCGTCTTCAACGCGACCGAAATAGACATTGTCGTGCGCGCCGAAAACGCCGAGGTCCTGGCCGCCGGCGTAGTCGTTGTAGAAACGCACGCAACGGTAACAGGCGATGCAGCGATTCATTTCATGGCCGATGAACGGGCCGAGGTCCTGATTCTGGTGCGTACGCTTCTGGAAGCGATAGCGACGGGTGTTGTGACCCGTCATCACCGTCATGTCCTGCAGATGGCAGTGGCCGCCTTCCTCGCACACTGGGCAGTCGTGCGGGTGATTGGTCATCAGCCACTCGACCACCGACGCGCGGAACTCCTTCGCTTCAGCATCATCAATGGAGATGAAGGTGTTGTCGGTGGACGGCGTCATACACGACATCACCAAGCGACCGCGCTTGTCGTCGGCATTGGCGTATTGCTTGACCGCGCACTGGCGACAAGCGCCCACGGAGCCCAGCGCCGGATGCCAGCAGAAATAGGGAATATCGAGGCCGAGCGAGAGACAGGCGCGCAACAGGTTGTCGCTGCCATCTACATCGTACTGCTTGCCATCTACATGGATCGTTGCCATTTCAGACCGTCTTCAAATTCGCGAAATGATAACGCTCAGGCCGTCAGGGCTTGAGCGGGCTGCAAGACGACACCGGCGTCGAACTCGCTGCGGAAATACTTGATGGCACTGCCCAGCGGCTCGACCGCACCCGGCGCATGCGCACAGAAGGTCTTGCCCGGGCCGAGGTGACCGACCAGCTGCAACAGTGTCTCGACATCACCCGCCTGACCTTCGCCACGCTCCAGCGCGCGCAGGATCTTCACGCTCCAGGGCAGGCCGTCGCGACAGGGTGTGCACCAGCCGCAGGACTCGCGGGCAAAGAACTCTTCCATGTTGCGCAGCAGCGAGACCATGCTGATGCTGTTGTCGATGGCCAGCGCCAGGCCCGTGCCCATGCGCGTGCCGACCTTGCCGATACCGGCGGCATACATCTGCGCTTCGAGGTGCTCGGGCAACAGGAAGCCGGTGCCGGCACCGCCCGGCTGCCACGCCTTCAGCGTGTAACCGTCGCGCATGCCGCCCGCATAATCTTCAAACAGCTCGCGCGCGCTGATGCCGAACGGCAGCTCCCAGACGCCGGGGTTCTTCACCTTGCCGGAGAAGCCCATGAACTTGGTGCCGTGATCTTCGCTGCCGGGACGCGCCAGCGACTTGAACCAGTCCACGCCATTGGCCACGATGGCCGAGACATTGGACAGCGTTTCCACATTATTGACGCAGGTCGGCATGCCCCACACGCCCACGGCGGCCGGGAATGGCGGCTTGGCACGCGGATTGGCACGACGGCCTTCGAGCGAATTGATCAGCGCGGTTTCTTCGCCGCAGATGTAGCGACCGGCACCGGTGTGTACATACAACTCGAAGTCGAAACCGGAACCGAGAATGTTCTTGCCGATGAAACCGGCAGCGCGGGCCTCATCAAGCGCGGCATTGAGGATGCGCGCGGCATCCACATATTCGCCACGCAGGAAGATGTAGCCGGTGGTGGCCGCCAGTGCGCGGGCGCTGATGACCATGCCTTCGATCAGCAGATGCGGCAGCTGCTCCATGAGCAGACGGTCCTTCCAGGTGTTCGGCTCCATCTCGTCGGCGTTGCAGAGCAGATAGCGCGGCGACTTGCCATCGCTGGGCGGCATCAGGCCCCACTTCACGCCGGTCGGGAAGCCGGCACCGCCACGACCCTTGAGGCCGGAGTCCTTGACCTGCTCGACGATCTCGGCCGGGCTCAGCTCCTTCAGCGCCTTGCGCAGACCGGCATAGCCGGCCTTGGACTGGTACTCGGCGAGACCGACGGTGGCACCGTCATCACGCAGACGCCAGGTCAGCGGATGCGTCTCGGCGCTGCGGGCGATGGTGTTGGCCGGGCCGAACGAAGACAGGCTCATTTGTATTTCTCCAGCAAGGCCGGGACCTGATCAGGGGTCATGCCGCCGTAGGTGTCGTCATCGATCATCAGCGTCGAGCCCTTGTCGCAGTTGCCCAGGCAGCACACCGGCAGCAGCGTGAAGCGGTCATCGGCGCTAGTCTGGCCGAGGCCGCAGCCGAGTTCGGCGCTGAGCTTTTCCAGCACCTGCTCGTGACCGTTGATGTAGCAGGTCATGCTGTCGCAGAGGCGCACCACATGACGACCGACCGGCACACGGAAGATCTGGCTGTAGAAAGTCGCCACGCCTTCCACATCCGGCGCCGGGATGCCGAGCACCTCGGCAATGGCCGGAATTGCGCCATCCGGCACATAGCGATAGTTGGCCTGGACGATCTTCAGCGCGTCGATGCTGGCCGCGCGCGCGTCCGGGTAATGCGACATGGCATGCTCGATGTCATGGCGTTCCTGGTGCGACAGCTGAAACTTGCTGGTCGCGATGAGCTGGGCGCTCGATGTCGGGTTTGCTGTAGTCATATCGGTCAACATTTATCGGTCAACATTATCGGTCGACATCGGCCATCACAAAGTCGATGGACGCCAGGTAAGCAATCAAATCCGGGATCATGGATCCGCGAATCACCGAAGGAATCTGCTGCAAATGCGCGAACGACGGCGTACGGATACGCGTGCGATAGCTCATCGTGTTCTTGTCGGAAGTCAGGTAGTAGCTGTTGATGCCCTTGGTGGCCTCGACCATGAAACTGGCCTCGCCAGCCGGCATCACCGGGCCCCACGACACGCTGGTGAAGTGGTGAATCAGCGTTTCGATGTCTTGCAGTGTGCGCTCTTTCGGTGGCGGCACGCTGAGCGGGTGATCGGCCTTGTACGGGCCGCTCGGCATGTTCTTCAGGCACTGCTCAATAATGCGCAGCGACTGGCGCATCTCCTCGATACGCACCACGGCACGGTCATAGGCATCGCCGTTGACGGCCAGCGGCACATCGAACTCGTAGTTCTCGTAGCCCGAATACGGGCGCGCCTTGCGCAGGTCGAAATCGACACCGGTGGCACGTAGACCGGCACCGGTCACGCCCCACTCGATGGCTTCGGCGCTGTTGTACTGCGCCACACCGATGGCACGCGCCTTCAGCACGCTGTTGCGCATCGCCGCCTTCTCATACTCCTTCAGGCGCGACGGCATCCAATCGAGGAATTCACGGACCAGACGCTCCCAGCCCTTGGGCAGATCGTGGGCAACGCCGCCGATGCGGAACCAGGCCGGATGCATGCGGAAGCCGGTGATAGCTTCGATGACATCGTAGGCGCGCTTGCGATCGGAGAACATGAAGAAGATCGGCGTCATGCCGCCGAAATCCTGAATGTAGGTGCCGAGGAACAACAGGTGCGAGGTAATGCGGAAGAACTCGGACAGCATCACGCGGATGGTTTCAACGCGGGCCGGCACCTTGATGCCGGCCAGCTGCTCGACCGCCAGCACATAGGGCATGTTGTTCATCACGCCACCGAGGTAATCGATACGGTCGGTGTAGGGGATGAAGCTGTGCCAGGTCTGGCGCTCGGCCATCTTTTCGGCACCGCGATGGTGGTAGCCGATGTCGGGCACGCAATCGAGAATCTCTTCGCCATCGAGCTGCAGCACGATGCGGAAGGCACCGTGCGCGGACGGATGGTTGGGGCCGAGGTTGAGGAACATGAAGTCGGAATCGTCCGAATGCTTCTTCATGCCCCACTCTTCCGGGTTGAAGCGCAGGGCTTCCTGTTCGGCATCCTGACGCAGCGCGGTCAGGTGGAACGGATCGAATTCGGTGGCGCGCGCCGGGTAGTCCTTGCGCAGCGGATGGCCGACCCAGGTACGCGGCATGAGCAGGCGGAACGGCTGCGGATGGCCGGCGAAATTGATGCCGAACAGATCCAGCACTTCGCGCTCGTACCAGTTCGCGTTGGCGAAGACCGGGATCGATGTGGGCAAGTTCAGATCATCTGCGCTCAGGGCGACCTTGATGCGCACATCCGAATTCCGATCAATCGAAATCAGGTGGTAGAACACCGAGTAATCCGCCGCCGGCAGACCGTAGCGGTGCTTGCGCAGGCGCTCGTCCACGGCCGACAGGTCGTAGAGCATGGAATAGGGCTTGGGCAGCTGCTTGAGGAAGCGGAGCACATCCAGGATCTGTTCGCGCTTGACCCAGAGTGTCGGCACCTTGTCGAGCGTGGCCTGGAAAACCAGATTTTCCGCGCCAAAACGCGCGCCCAGCTCGCGTACTACCGCGAATTCGGCACCGGGGGTCATTTGTTGTGCAAGGACGTCGTCAGCCATCAGTCTCGTCGTCAGCAAAAAGTGAATGCAGTAGTTGAGCGCCAGGCGCTCAACGGAAAGTTCTCAGACCTGGTCTGGCGTACGCAGATTGACGACCTGGATGCGTTCGTCGTGCTTGCGCTCGCGCATCGGTTCCAACTCTGGTTTGTACACGCCCTGATCGCCCACCGTCCATGACAGCGGTCGGCGTTCTTTGCCGACCTGCTCCTGCAGCAGCATCAGCGCCTGCAGAAACGCCTCGGGGCGCGGCGGGCAGCCCGGAATGTAGACATCGACCGGCAGGAACTTGTCCACGCCTTGAACCACGGA
>CALEYY010000268.1 GCA_937928295.1 uncultured Moraxellaceae bacterium | reverse complement strand
CGCCGGCGGGGCCGGTGCAAGCACCGCCTGTACAAGCATAAGTGTCGTGGTAAAGCACTAACGCAGTCATGTCTCAATCTCGGAAGCAAGTCTCGGTAGCAAATTCGGGAGCCAGCTCGGCCATCGCCGAGAGCAGCGCCTCAAGCGCGGCATCGCCATGGCTGGCAGACAAGGTCAGACGCAGACGCGCCGTGCCGGCTGGCACCGTCGGCGGACGGATGGCGCCGACCCAGAAGCCGCGCGTCGCCAGTGCCGCGCTCAGCGCCATGGCGCGCTCAGACGAGCCGATGCGGACGGGCTGGATGGGTGTGCTGCTCGCCATCAGCTGCCAGCCTTGAGCCAGCAAGCCTTCGCGCAGGCGTGCGGTCAGTGTCTGCAAGCGCTCGCGCCGCCAATCCTCGGCACGCAGCAGGCGCAGAGCATGGCGCGTGGTTTCCGCCAGCGCCGCCGGCAGCGCCGTGGTGTAGATCGCCGTGCGCGCGGTCTGCTGCAAAACATCCATGAGCAATTTCGGGCCGGCGGCAAACGCGCCATAAACCCCGAAGGCCTTGCCCAGCGTGCCGATGCGCAGCGGCAAGGCATCCGTCGCCAAGCCAAAGTGCGCGACACTGCCGCGCCCTTGCTCACCGATCACGCCGAAAGCATGAGCCTCGTCGAGCATGAGCAGGGCATCGTGCTGGCTGGCGCAGCGCACCAGCTCAGGCAGCGGCGCGAGGTCGCCGTCCATGCTGAACACGCCATCACTGACGATGAGTCGTCGCCGCGACGAGTCATCGCCGAGCCGTCGCGCCAGATCGGCGATATCAGTATGGCCATAACGCTGATGACGAGCGCCGCTGGCAAGGCCGCCATCGAGCAGCGAGGCGTGGTTCAGCCTATCCTGAAAAATGGCATCACCCTTACTGGCCAGCGCCTGCAGCACGCCAACATTGGCCAGATAGCCATTGCCGAACAGCAGCACCGACTCTACGCCCAGCCAGTCCGCCAGCTCCTCGGCCAGCGCCTCGTGTGCCTGATGATGACCACAGACCAGCCCGGCCGCACCAGCACCCACGCCCATGCGGCGCGCGGCGCTGGCCAGGGTTTCAGCCAGCGCCGGCTCATTGGCCAAGCCGAGGTAATCGTTGCTGCAGAAGTTGTGCAGCCAGCGGCCATCGACCCGAACTTGCGGGCCTTGCGGCGATTGCAGCGGCTGCTTCACGCGCAGCAGATGCTGCTCGCGCCGCGCCGTCAGCGTGTCTTGCAGCCAGCCTTGCCAGCCAGGCGAGAGGCCGCTATTCACGAGGCTCTCATGCTCGGCTCAAACGCGCAGGGCATCGGCCATGGCATCACGCCACAGCGGCTTGGCTACCGGCTGGCTCGGGTCAAAGAAGGCGACAGCAGCAGCGCCTTGCTCAGGCTGCGCGATGGCTTCCTCGACCTTGGGCGTGAGGCCCAGACGCTGGAACAGCTTGCGATCAGCCTCGGCTTCCGGGTTGGCGGTCGTCAGCAGCTTCTCGCCGTAGAAAATGGAATTGGCACCGGCGAGGAAGCACAGCGCCTGCTGCGACTCCGGCATCTGCTCGCGACCGGCAGACAAGCGCACCATGCTTTTCGGCATGAGAATGCGCGCGACGGCAATGGTACGCACGAACTCAAACGGATCAAGATCTTCGACATCGCCCAGCGGCGTGCCGGCAATTTTCACCAGCTGGTTGATCGGCACCGAATCCGGGTGCGCCGGCAGTGTCGCCAGCTGCGTGAGCAGGCCCACGCGATCTTCGCGGCTTTCGCCCAAGCCCACGATACCGCCGGCGCACACCTTCATGCCGGCATCGCGCACATGCGTCAGCGTATCCAGACGATCCTGATAGGTGCGCGTGGTGATGATCTGGTTGTAATGCTCGGGGCTGGTGTCGAGGTTGTGGTTGTAATAGTCGAGCCCGGCGTCGGCAAGCTGGCCGGCCTGAGCGCCGTCGAGCATGCCCAGCGTCATGCAGGTTTCCAGCCCGAGCGCCTTCACGCGCTTCACCATCTCGATCACATAAGGCATGTCTTTTTCACGCGGACTACGCCAGGCAGCGCCCATGCAGAAACGAGATGCGCCTTTCTCCCTAGCATTTTTGGCTTCTTGTACTACCTTATCAATCTCGAGCAGCTTCTCTTTGTCGAGGCCGGTGTCGTAATGGCCAGACTGCGAGCAGTACTTGCAGTCTTCCGGGCAGGCACCGGTCTTGATCGAGAGCAGTGTGCTGACCTGCACGGCATTAGCATCGAAATACTGGCGATGCACTTGCTGCGCCTGAAACAGCAGGTCGTTAAACGGCAGATCAAACAGGGCCCGCACTTCGGGGCGAGTCCAGTTATGGCGAATATCGTGACGAATCAAGGATGAGGTCATGGCATGAAAACTCTGACTGACCAGTCAAACCACTGGCGGATGCGGCCGATTCTGGCGACGCTGGGGCACTATCGTCAACTTATTATCGGTAAATTATTTGACAATATACGGGGCAACCAGTGCTTGCTGTGCTTGGGGCCGGCCCAGACACGCTGCCTTTGTGCAGCCTGCCTGGCGGACTTGCCTTGGCAAGATCATGCCTGCAAGGTCTGCGCCCTGCCCTTGCCTGAATCCATCGGGGAATGTTGAGGGTTAATTCCGTGAAGGAATCCAATACGATGCGGTCGTATTTCTTGGTTTTCTCGGGGTTCCCCAGGATCACCAGGAGCTGCTCCAGATCATCGAGGGATTCCGGCACGAGGCCCACAGCGTTGGGATTCA
>CALEYY010000267.1 GCA_937928295.1 uncultured Moraxellaceae bacterium | reverse complement strand
CAGGTGCCCGACTCATCGCCGCTGATGGTCATCGCATCAGCTTATCCGGATTCCCCAGAAACTTCCTCACTCAGGATCAGTGGTCATGTCAATGACAGGGCACAAGGCGATCCCCACCCGTTGTTACGATTCCAGCGCTTCTTGGAATAGCGCTCCTTGAGCTGGCGGTGGCCTGCCAGCCCCATTCAGCAGTAATCGCGCATTGCCGCGAGCCATTTTGAAAAAAATTACTGAATGATCTTGGAGTTTCATCATGAAAATTACACTTTCTGCCCTCGCCATGAGCATGGGCCTGCTGTTCTCAAACTCGGTGCTGGCTTTCGGCACTTACGATTCACATGTACATACCGGTGGTCCGCGTGGGCAGGCCATGTATCCGCATGAGCATGCCGACTATCTGGGCTTCGGTCGCCCTGGCCAGGAGGCTGATGTTAGTCGCACCGTCAAACTGTCGGCCGGTGACGAGATGAATTACGCCATGCCTTCGCTGAGCATCAAGCAGGGCGACACTGTGCGCTTTGTCTTCACCAATACGGGCTCTGGCACTCATGAATTCTTCGTCGCTGATGAGGATACCCTGCGACAAATTGATGCGATGCGTGCGGGCAATCCCGACCAAGCACTGGATCGGCCATATGGTGTGCGAGTGAAGGCTGGGGAAAGCAAGACGATAGTCTGGCGCTTTGATCGTTCAGGCAGCTTCCAGCTGGCCTGTCATATGCCGGGCAGTATAAAGACCAGCATGACCGGGCAGATTGATGTGATGTCGCTGCCCAAGCGCGGTCCGCGCTGACAAGCACTCGCCTGCCGGCATGGGCTGGCAGGCGAGTAGCTGTACCCTTTAATGAAGAAATGAGGCTGAGAAAATGTCTAAATTGAAAGCCATGATTCCTGTCGCCAGCCTGCTGGTGTTGTCGATGACAACAGCTGTTCATGCTGAAATGAGCAAGGCTCCGGACAAGGCGGTAAAGGCAACATCAGCGAAAACGGCCATGCCGACTGAGGGCAAGTGCGGTGGGACCATGAAGGCTGGAGAAGGCAAGTGCGGAGCCAAGGCCGGCAAGCCGGCCCCAGCGCCCAAGGCAATGAATGGCAAGAAGTAAGGCGCTGCTCTTTGGTGCTTAATTTCTCAAGGCATACCTGATGACCTAGGCTGTCTGAATATAGACTTCAACGGTCTTTGACCAGCACCACTCCGACACCGACTCTCGACGAACAGCACGCAGCTCCGCGTGCTTGTTTGCGAGCTTCGGGAGGTCGCCATGCAGGCGTCCGGTGTGCTGGTTGGTCAGGTGCTGCTGGTCCTTGGCATTGTGTTGCTGGGGACTTGGGGCGCGACACAGTATGTCGCCGTCGCACTGGCCTATCAGACCCAGCTCGGTCTGCCGTGGTTCTTCCTCGCTGATATCCCGATTTACTACCCGTGGCAGCTGTTCCACTGGTGGTACTTCTTCGATGTCTACGCCCCGCATGTTTTCCTGACCGGCGGCTTTATTGCTGCTGGCAGCAGTCTAGTCGCTGTCGGCTTTGCCATTGCCGCATCCGTCTGGCGCAGTCGCCAGTCACAGCTGGTCACCACCTACGGCTCGGCACGCTGGGCCACTGAGCCTGAGATTGAACAGGCTGGCTTAACCGGTTCGGCTGGCGTGTTTCTCGGCAAGCTGGAATCCAATTATCTGCGTCACGAAGGCCTGGAGCATGTCATGGCCTTTGCGCCGACGCGCTCGGGCAAAGGTGTCGGTCTCGTGGTACCGACACTTCTGACCTGGCCGGGCTCTGCTGTCATTCACGACATCAAGGGCGAGAACTGGACGCTGACCGCCGGCTGGCGCTCACGCTTCTCGCATTGCATCCTGTTCAATCCCACCGATGCTAGGTCCGCTGCTTACAACCCATTGCTGGAAGTTCGTCGCGGTACCCACGAGGTGCGCGATGTGCAGAACATCGCCGACATCCTCGTAGATCCCGAAGGGGCGCTGGAGAAGCGCAACCACTGGGAGAAGACCAGTCATGCCTTGCTGGTCGGAGCCATCCTGCATGTGCTCTATGCCGGCAGCGACAAGACGCTGCGCGGTGTCGCCAACTTCCTGTCTGATCCAGCGTGCTCCTTCGATGTTGCACTGCATTTGATGATGACCACGCGGCATCTGGGCGAGGTCGTACATCCGGTGGTGGCATCGGCTGCCCGCGAAGTGCTGAATAAGAGCGAGAACGAACGCTCAGGCGTGTTGTCCACGGCCATGAGCTTTCTGGGGCTGTACCGTGATCCGACGGTGGCCGAAGTCACATCGCGTTGTGACTGGCGCATCGCCGACCTGATCAGTGCCGAACATCCGGTGTCGCTCTATCTGGTCGTGCCTCCATCCGACATTAGCCGCACCAAACCGCTGATCCGTCTCCTGC
>CALEYY010000266.1 GCA_937928295.1 uncultured Moraxellaceae bacterium | reverse complement strand
CTGTCCACGTCGATCACCGCATCCACCGCGCGCAGCTTGTCGGCCACCGCGCGGGCGGCATCGTTCAGCCCCGCAGGGTCCGCCGCCGAAAGCTGGATCTGGATGGCCTTGCCCGTGGGCGGACCGGCCTGCGGCACCGAAACCTCGATGTCCACACCGGGGATGCCGACCATCGCCTTGCGCAGATCGGCCAGAATGGCATTGGCCTCCTTGCGCTCGCGCCAATCGACGAATTCGTACTGGATCACGCCGATCACGTCGGCTGCAACGCTGTTGCCCGCGCCCCCGGCCTTGCCGGAACGGGTGTAGACCGTCTCGATCCCCGGCCAGCCAAGGATGCGCTCTTCGGCCTGTTTGACCAGCGCGTCCTTTTCCTCGATCGACAGGTTGCCCCGCGCCTTGACGTAAAGCAGCCCGTATTCCGGTTCGACATTGGGGAAGAATTCAACGCCCGAGCCATATTTGCCATAGCCATAGGGCACCGCGACCAGAAGCCCCGTGGCCAGCACCAGCACGCTGAAGGGATGGCGCACGGCGCGGCCGACGATCCACATATAGGCGCCGTCCTTGGCGTGGGGCGGTTCCTTGAACGGCTTGGCGATCAGCGCGCCCAGCGTCGGCACGAAGATCAGCGCATAGACCAAGGATGCCGACAGCGTGACGATCAGCGTGATCGGCATGTATTTCATGAACTCGCCGACGATTCCGGGCCAGAACAGCAAGGGCGAGAACGCCGCAATCCGCGTCAGCGTCACCGGCAGATGATCCGACGGGCGCGGCAGGCTGGTGAAGTTCACCGCCATCGTGTAATTCGCCGGCACCTGCCAGGCAAACTGCAACACCAGCTGATGCAGCAGCGCCTTCACTTCCATGTCGCCAAAATGCAGGCCGATGCACATGTGCGCGCCGCCGCCAAAGGGCACAAACTGGCCCGGATGACGCTTGTGCTCCTGACGCTCGGCGCTGAAACGCTCCGGATCAAAATGCTCGGGCGCTGTCCACCAGGATGTCATGTGATGCGTCGCCAGCGGCGCGATGACAATGGCCGTATCCGCCGGCAACACATGCCCCGCCACCTCGACCTCCTTGACGGTGCGTCGCGGCAGCACATGCACCGGCGAGATCAGGCGCAGGCTCTCCTTCATGACCTGATCCATCACCGTCAGCTTCGCCAGATCTTCATGCTGCAAGGCATCACGGCCGATGCTCAGCGCCTCTTCGCGCACCCGCGCCTGCCATTCGGGATGCCGCGCCAGAAAATACATCACCGACGACAGCGTGATGGTGGTGGTGTCGTGCGCCGCCATCATCAGAAAGATCATGTGATTGACCACATCATCATCGGAAAAGCGCTGGCCCTGCTCGTCCTCGGCCTGGCACAGGCGCGAGAACAGGTCATCGCCCGGTTGCGCGCGCTTGCTGGCGATACGCTCGCGAAAGAACGCCTCCAGCACTTGCCGTCCCGCAATACCGCGCTGCCAGCGCAGGCCCGGCACCGGATAGCGCACCACCGCCGACCCCGCCAGCACGCAATCCACAAAAGCGCGATTGATGCGATCCGCCTCCGGCCCGAGCTGCTCGCCCATGAACACCTCGGTGGCAATATCCAGCGTCAGCTGCTTCAGCTGCGGATACACCATGAAGCGCGAACTGGGCCGCCAGCGCTTCAAACCCCGCGCGATGACCGGATTCATGCCCGCCAGGTACTGCACCAGATACGGCTTCTTGAAAGCGCCCTGCATGATGCCGCGATGAAAGCGATGCTCATCGAAGTCGAGCAGCATGAGCCCGCGATGAAAGAAGCGGCCAATATAGAACGCCCAACCTTGCGCGCTGGAAAAGGTATCGCCCTCGTTGCGAAAGACCTGCTGATTGGCCTCGGGACCGAGCAGCACCACGGTGTCTTCACCGAAAAAGCGCGTGCGCACCACCGGGCCGAGCGTCGTCGCCAGCTGCAACATCAAGCCGCCGGGGTCTCGCAAAGAGGCCAGCGTATTGCCCAGCAGCGGCAAGCCCGGCGACTGTGGCAACGCCTGCAACAAGGCTCTTTTCCGATGATCTGACGACAAGGCAGGCATGCGTGACTCCTCAGTTCTGTATTTCTGAATGGCGCGATAATAGCGGAGAAAATGGCAGCGCACGCTTTATCATGGCGGCCTTGAATGAAATGTGGAGATGACATGAGTCTGCCCCTGCCCGTAAGAAACCCTGCGCTTTTCAACGAGGTCGCGCAGTGGCTGTGCAAGATTCCGCACAGCCGCATCCTGCAGATCGAATTCGTGCAGGCCGAACGCGGCCGCGCCACCATGTGCCTGCCGTATCAGGAGCGCCTGATCGGCGACACCCGCACCGGCGTGCTGCACGGCGGTGTCATCACCACGCTGATCGACAACACCAGCGCGCTGAGCATTTTCTCGCTGCTGGAAGAAATCAGTGGCTACCCAACGCTGGACCTGCGCATCGACTACCTGCGCCCGGCCACGCCCGGACTGAAGGTGTACTGCACGGCCGAGTGCTATCGCATGGGCCGCGAAATCGCCTTCACCCGCGCCACCGCGTATCAAGACGGCAACCCGCAACCGGTCGCCTATGGCGTGGCCACCTTCATGCGGCGCAAGAGCCACAAAGGCGAAGCCGTTATTACCGGAGCGCAGGCATGAGCACCCTTACCGTGGATAACCTGCTGGATTACTCGCCCTACGCCCGCCAGATCGGCATGCAGCTCACCGAGGTGGATGGCGAACTGCGCTTCTCGCTGCCATTCCACCCCGACAACATCGGCAACGATCAGCTGCCGGCACTGCATGGCGGCCTGATTGGCGGCTTCATGGAGATGGTCGCGATCATGCACCTGCTGTGGGTGCGCGAAAGCAACACGGTGCCACGCACGGTGGATTTCTCCATCGACTACCTGCGCCCCGGCCTGGCGCGCGAACTGCACGCCGCGTGCAGCGTGACCAAGCACGGCCAGCAGATCGCCAATGTGCAGGTCTCGGTCTGGCAGGAATCGCCGGACAAGCCGGTGGCGGTGGCGCGCGCGCACTTTTTGCTGGATTGACGGGATTGCCGTCGCGAAAACGCTAAGCATGGTCTAGCCTTTCAGCACCACCACAAGCATCAAGGACGATGCATATGCTCATGCCCTTCAAAGCTATTGACTCCCGCCACGAATTAGTACCAAAATTCGGTACTGAAACGCCATGAGACGCCAACATCAGAAAACGCTGGAGACGATCTTTGTTCGTCCGGCCAGCGCCAATCTGGCTTGGCGTGATATCGAAGCCCTGTTCAACGAGCTGGGCGCCGAAATCAGCGAGCGCGAAGGCAGTCGTGTCGCCGTCATTCTGTTCGGCGAAGTGCGCGTCTTTCACCGCCCGCATCCTGGCCCGCAAACCGACAAAGGTGCTGTCGCCAGTATTCGACGATGGCTAGAGCAACATGAGGTGAGACCATGAACACGATGATCCTGGATGGCTATCACGCCCGCGTTGAGTACGATTCCGAGCAGGACCGCTTTCGCGGCGAGATACTCGGCCTGAATGGCGGCGCTGATTTCTACGGACAAAACCCGGCCGAGCTGCGCGCCGAGTTTCGTCAATCGCTGGATGTGTATCTGGCCATATGCCGCGAGCAAGGCTTGCCGCCACGCAAGCTGTATTCCGGCAAGTTCAACCTGCGCATCCCGCCCGCCCTGCATGAGCGGCTGGCGCTGATAGCGCAGGCTCAGGGCAAAAGCATCAATCTGCTGGCGCAGGAGGCGTTGCAACGGGCCGTGGCGTGAGCATCCGGCCCGGCAAACTCAGGCTCTGAAAAATCAGGCTTTGTCGCCCAAGTAACGCGCCTTGACGCGCGCCAGCTGCTCGCCGGCATCATGCTGGCTGGGGTGAAAGTCGCGGCGATAGAAGTCGAGATAGGCCGGGATCATCTTGCGGAAGCGACCGGGAACGCCCCACATCTCGTTCATGCCGCGCAGCCACATCTTCAGATCGCCGGCCTTGCCGACGCTGCGCAACAGACGGAACTGGTCAACCGCCGTGAAGCCGCCAAACAGCAGCGTCACCAGCGCCATCTCAGACAGGCGAATCCACTCGTTATTGACCGTGGCCTTGTACACATCAAACGCGACCGCCTTGTGCTCGGTCTCCTCGACCGCATGCCAGGCCCAGATCTTCGCCATGCGCTCATCCATCTTGCCCAGCTCGGCCTCGTCAAGCATGAAACCCTCCGACAGAATGGCCGTGAAGTGCTCGACCGCCACGGTGTGTGCGAGCTGGCGCTCGGGCGACAGGTTCTTGCGCATCCAGCGCATGAACGCACCGACATTGCGGTCAATCACATCCACCGGCAAGCCGCGCGCCACGAAGAAGTCATTCAGCGACTTGTGTTCACGCGAGTGATGCCCCTCCTGACCGATGAAGGCGCGGATCGCCTCTTGCAACACCGGGTCGGTAATGCGGTCGCGGTAGTGGCGCACTGACTCGATGAAGAAACGTTCGCCCTCCGGGAAACCGCCAGAGAGAGCGCTGAGCAAGAGCGTCTTGAACGGATCGTTGTCGTACCACCAGGTCGGGATGCTCTGGTCAAAGCTGAAATCCATGTGCCTGACCTTGAGGTCGTGACGCGGCTTGTCGGCAAGCTGGCCGTTGTTATATTGAGGGATACGGGCGGCGGCGGTCATGGCAAACTCCTGAAGCAGGAACAAATAATGTGACTGTAGAGTACTGGCACGATCAGAAGCCTCGTGAGATGCTGCGCGGACAATCTGCTTGTCATTGGTGACCACTGCATGCGTGCCGCAACAGACTATCCCGCCTGGGCCGAACAGCCCAACACGCCGGTGACCTATCCAGCGCAATACCTCGCGCTGGCCGAGGCACGCGGGCTGGATACAGCAACGCTGCTCGCCGCCAGCGGCATTGACGCGGCACAGTTGGCCACGCCCGGTGCACGTATCAGCCTGGCTGCCTTTCTGCGCTTTCTCACGGCGCTGCTGGCCACCGGGCTGAGTGTTCCGTTGGGCACGCGCAGGTCGCTGTTGTCGAAGCCGGTTACCGGCTCGTTGAAGCTCACGGTCAGCGTGGCGCTTTCGCTGCTGATCAGCGCGTTGTCGCTCAAGGTGATCGACCTCACGCTGGGCGCTGTGGTGTCGACCAAATACAGCGGGTTGTTGGCCACTGCGATGGATGTGATGGCGCTGGTGTTGCCCGCGCTGTCTTTCA